>JBJORE010000007.1:0-15751 GCA_046049565.1 Actinomycetota bacterium | reverse complement strand
CCGAGAACTAATGCGTTCCATACCTGCCAGTCGTCATCCGCCTTAGTTTGAATGTGTTCGCTCACGAGTGTTGCTTCTTCACCATCAAAGTCGATTAGGACGATGTCCTCGCTAAATTGCTCGCCGCGGGCACGAAGCTCGCCCTTTGCGGTGACGAAAAGGCTGTCTCCATCGAAGACCAGATCATCTTGACCACCAACCAGATTCACGTAAGAAACCGCGGTATTTTGTGACTTGGCAAGTTCGCGAACTAACTTGAGGCGACGGTCATCTTTGTCAACTTCAAACGGTGATCCGTTTAGGACCAGCGTCAGTTGAGTGCAATGCTCACTGATTCGAGAAACCGGACCTCCCGCTTGCCAAATGTCTTCGCAAATCGCCAGGGCAAACTTGATTCCGAATAACTGGAACACTCCAACATCATTTCCTGGAACAAAATTGCGGTACTCGTCAAACACCGAATAGTTCGGAAGATGGTGTTTGTTGTAACTGGCAATGATTTTTCCTTGGTAGAGCACAAAGGCGGTGTTGTTGGCGATAGCCCAACCATTTGGTTTGTCGGCAAGACTTGGAGCCCCGACTACCACCGCGATTTCACCTAGTCCTTTTTGAACCAAGGTCGCAGCTAATTCAGAAACAGCAGCCTCGGATTTGATAACGAAGGATTCGCGGGTAACTAAATCTTCAACTGGGTAGCCGGTAATTGACATTTCACCAAACTGAACCACATTTGCACCGTTTTTGGACGCTAGGTCTGTCATTGCGACCAACTTGTCAAGGTTGCCCGAAATGTCTCCGACAATCGGGTTACTTTGAGCCATGGCTAGGCGAATAAACGGCATAAGGACTAGCCTAGTAGTAGGCAATCAGAGAGGTACAACCAGTGAACAAACAGCGTGATTTCGTTCTGAGAACAATTGAGGAACGCTCGGTCAAATTCGTTCGACTCTGGTTCACCGACGTGGCTGGAACACTAAAGTCGGTAGCCATCGCACCAACCGAAGTAGAGGGTGCTTTCAGTGAAGGTATCGGTTTCGACGGAAGTGCAATTGAGGGTCTCGCCAGAACTTACGAGGCCGACATGCTGGCAATGCCGGACCCTTCAACCTTCCAGATTTTGCCGTGGAGGGGAGAGATTGACCCAACTGCAAGAATGTTCTGTGACATTCAGACTCCAGATGGCCAACCAGCTGCTGCAGATCCTAGAAATGTGTTGCGCCGAGCACTGAGCAAAGCAAGCGACATGGGGTTCACTTTCTACATTCACCCGGAGATTGAGTTTTATCTTCTAAAGTCTTCGCAACTAAACGCGGATGGCGAGCCAGTACCGGTAGACAAGGCTGGCTATTTCGACAACGTTCCTGGCGGTACCGCTCACGACTTCCGTCGACGTGCTGTGCAAATGCTAGAACAGCTCGGAATCTCGGTCGAATTCAGTCACCACGAAGGTGGTCCGGGGCAAAACGAGATCGATCTTCGCTACGCCGACGCATTGACCATGGCGGACAACATAATGTCGTTCCGAACTGTAATCAAGGAAGTGGCGATTGAACAGGGCGTTTACGCGACCTTTATGCCGAAGCCTTTCACCCAGCACCCTGGCTCGGGTATGCATACCCACATGTCCCTATTTGAGGGCGATACCAACGCTTTCTTTGACGCAAGTGGGCAGTACCACCTTTCGAAGACTGCTCGTCAGTTCATGGCAGGTATCCTGCGTCACGCACCGGAGATTACTGCGGTCACAAATCAGTATGTGAACTCTTACAAACGCCTTTGGGGTGGCGGTGAAGCTCCATCGTTTGTCTGCTGGGGCCACAACAACCGCTCGGCGCTTCTACGCGTACCACTTTACAAACCAGACAAGGGAAACAGCTCGCGTATCGAGTACCGTGCGATTGACTCCGCGGCTAATCCTTATCTTGCCTACGCTCTGATCTTGTCTGCCGGCCTCAGGGGTATCGAAGAAGGATACGAGCTCCCTGCCGAGACCGAGGACAACGTCTGGAACCTTAACGACTCGGAGCGCCGCGCAATGGGCATTCAGCCATTGCCGCAGAGCCTTGACCACGCTATTCGCAAACTTGAGGAATCGGAACTGGCAGCAGAAGTGCTTGGTGAAGAAGTGTTCAGTTATGTGCTTGCAAACAAGCGACGTGAATGGAGTGAATACCGCTCACAGGTAACGCCATTTGAACTTCACCAGAACCTCGAAACTCTTTAGTAAGCCATGGCTGGCCTAGGTCTTTCTGAGCTGGCGAGGTACGGTTTCGTCGACCTAGAGGGGACCGTTGCCAAGCTGGACCAGCTCGTGTCGGCCGTAGGCGATTCCGGCCGCTCTGCGCTTGCTGAACTTGGATTCTCGGCTAATCCCGACCAGGCTCTAAACGCTTTGCTCGACTTGTCAGAGATTGATCGGTCGACTGTAAAGAAACTTCTGAGCAAGAATGAATCTGCCGCAAGGTTGGTGAGAACCATCGGTGCTTCCAGTGCCATGGTCGATTTGCTTAGACGTCGCCCCGAGTTTTTAACTGTTTTCGAAGCAAAAGAAGCTGCGCTGCCAAAACTTGCCGATCTCAGGTCGGCTTTCGAAAAAGCCCTGAAAACAACAACTGGTAGCGTGGAGGATCGCTGGGTAGCCGTTCGGCTCGTTTACCGGCGTGAACTCCTGCGACTCATTGCATTCGATGTGACACAGCCGGATCCTGTGGAGGCCTTTACTTTTGTTGCGACTCAACTTTCAGATCTTGCTACCGAAGCCATGGAGGCAGGCCTCCAAATTGCCAGATGGGAATTGTCTAGTTCGACCGATCACGGTACGTTTTCGGCCGCCGAAGTTGCGGGCACCAAACTTGCAGTAATCGCTATGGGAAAGTGCGGGGCGAGAGAGCTCAACTACATTAGCGACGTCGATGTGATTTACGTTGCAGACATCGGTAGTCCTGAGCTCGAACGTGAGAGAGCTCTGGAGATCGCGACCCGCCTTGCCACGCGCATGATGCGAGCCATGGACGGAACCGCCAGCGAACCGATGCTTTGGCAAGTTGATCCGAATCTTCGACCTGAGGGAAAATCAGGCGCACTGGTCAGGACAGTTGATTCTCACGTCACTTACTATGAGCGCTGGGCTCAGAATTGGGAGTTTCAAGCCCTCCTAAAAGCTAGGTTCGCTGCCGGAGATGCCGCCTTGGCTGAAGATTACCTCTCAAGAATAAAGCCACTTGTTTGGGCTGCCACCGGCCGCGAAGGTTTCGTTGAAGCGGCACAGAAAATGCGCGAACGGGTGATGGAGCACATTCCTGATAATGAGGTCAATCGCCAGATAAAACTCGGACCCGGCGGTCTTCGAGATATTGAGTTCACAGTTCAATTGCTTCAGTTGGTTCACGGTAGAACAGATGAAACTGTTCGAGTTTCCGACACTATGTCGGCTATCGCCAGCCTTGCTAATGCAGGCTACATGAGTCGACAGGACGCGAACGTTTTCTTCGAACACTACAAGTTTCTTCGGTCGATTGAACATCGAATTCAGTTCTCTCAAATGCGCAGAACCCATCTAATGCCAGAATCGGAAAGCCAAGTGCGGTCAATCGCGCGAGGATTGAACATTCGTTGGACGAGCGATCAACTTCTAGCTCGTTGGAATGAAGTGAAACTTGAGGTTCGTTCACTTCACCAGAAAGTTTTTTACCGCCCGCTTCTGAGTGCGGTTGCAAAACTGGGGGATAGCGCTCAGCTTTCTAGCGAACAAATCCTCGACCGCCTTCGGGCCATTGGTTTTGATGACCCTAAATCGGCACTTACTCACATTGAGGCCTTGACCACAGGTCTTTCCCGCCGCGCGGCAATACAAAAGCAACTACTTCCAGTGCTTCTCGAGTGGTTTGCAAGGGGTAGTGACCCTGATTCTGGATTACTGGCCTTTAGGCGCCTGTCTGAGGACTTAGGCGAGTCTCCTTGGTATTTGCGTATGCTCAGAGATTCCAGTGGCGCTGCCGAGCGCATGACCCAAGTTCTCTCAACCAGCAGACTAGCCACAGGGCTCTTTGAACGTCACCCGGAGGCAGCGGCTTGGTTTGAAGACCCTGCCGACTTGAAAGCTTTGCCTCTGGATGAACTTCGGACCGAGATGGCTGCAATCATAGACAGGCACGAGGACGTTGAAAAAGCGGCTACGAGCATTCGAGGAATACGTCGAAGAGAGACTTTGCGGCTTGCAATGGGTGCGGTGCTTGGCGAGCTGACAATCGATGAAATATCTCAGGGGCTTAGTGATATCACCGAAAGTTACCTTTTGGCGCTCAAAGACCTAACCGATGAAGGCTCGATTGACCTAGGAATTATCGCCATGGGTCGTTTTGGGGGTGCTGAACTTGGCTTTGGCTCGGATGCCGATCTAATGTTTGTTTACCAGCCGTTGGAATCTAAAGATGCTCAGAAGATAGCCGAACGGCAAATTTCAGAACTTCGACGCCTAGCAGCAGACCCCGTCTTGGAATTCGAATTCGACATCGACCTGCGCCCAGAAGGTAAAAACGGTCCGATAGTCAGATCCCTCGATTCTTACGCCGCATATTACGAAAAATGGGCGAACACCTGGGAGGCGCAGGCGTTGCTTCGAGCCCGTGTAATTGCCGGTAGTGCCGAATTGGTTTCGGCATTTACTGATCTGATCGATCGTTACCGGTATCCGAACAAAGTTGCTGATTCCTCGGTAATCGAGATTCGAAGAATAAAGGCACGAGTAGAGACCGAGCGCTTACCTCAAGGAGCAGACCCTAAGCGTCACCTGAAACTAGGTCGAGGATCACTTAGTGATGTTGAGTGGTTAGTTCAACTAATGCAACTCACAAATGGCGCCCAACACCCTGCAATCCGCACACCGAAAACACTTGAAGCTCTGGAAGCCTGCGTCACCGAAGGCCTGATTGAGGCTCATGATGCAACTGTGCTCAAGGAAGCTTGGAAACTGGCCTCGAGAATAAGATCGGCAGTGGTGCTCTGGGGAACGAGAAGAAGCGATGTACTCACCACCGACCGCAGGCAACTGGAGGGCATGGCAAGAATCCTTGAATATCCTCGAGGTTCGGCTTCACAACTTGAACAGGATTACCTCGCATTCACAAGGCGTTCAAGAATGGTTTTCGAGAGACTCTTTTACGAGACAAAGTAAAAGGCCCCAGGATTTCTCCTGAGGCCTTTTATTTATTCGATTAGCAACCGAAGTAGAGCTCGAACTCGTAAGGGTGCGGACGAAGCGATAGTGGCTTGATTTCGTTTACGCGCTTGTAGTCAATCCAGTTTTCGATTAGGTCCTTGGTGAACACGTCGCCCTGAAGTAGGTAGTCGTGGTCTGCCTCAAGTGCCTGAAGAACTGATTCTAGGTCGCCTGGAACCTGAGGGATGTTCTTTGCTTCCTCTGGAGGTAGCTCATATAGGTCCTTGTCAACCGGTGCCATTGGCTCGATGCGGTTCTTGATACCGTCAAGACCAGCCATAAGCATCGCTGCGAAGGCGAAGTATGGGTTAGCCGAAGCGTCTGGCGCACGGAACTCAATACGCTTTGCCTTCGGGTTGGTTCCGGTCATTGGGATGCGGATTGCAGCCGAACGGTTTCCAGCCGAGTAAACAAGGTTTACTGGAGCTTCGTAGCCAGGAACTAGACGGTGGTAGCTGTTTACGGTTGGGTTAGTCCAGGCAAGCAGCGATGGAGCGTGCTTGAGGATACCGCCGATGTACCAGCGAGCGATGTCTGAAAGACCGCCGTAGCCGTTCTCGTCGTAGAACAATGGCTTGCCATCCTTCCAAAGCGACTGGTGAACGTGCATACCGGAACCATTGTCACCAAATAGTGGCTTTGGCATGAAGGTTGCAACCTTGCCGAACTGGTCAGCAACATTCTTGACGATGTACTTGAACTTCAAGATGTCGTCGGCTGCGTGAACCAAGGTGTCGAAGCGATAGTTGATTTCACCCTGACCCGCGGTACCAACCTCGTGGTGGCTTCGTTCTACTGACAGACCTGCAGCAGCAAGCTCAAGAACGATCTGGTCGCGCATGTCAACGTGCTTGTCAACTGGTGATACTGGGAAGTAGCCACCCTTGTATGGGGTCTTGTTGGCTAGGTTGTTTCCACGGCCGGTCTGAGGATCAATCTCAACACGGTTCGAGTTCCAGGCCGCTTCGTCTGAGTCAATGAAGTGACCCGAACTGTTCTGGCCGTAGTGGTAACGAACGTCGTCGAAGATAAAGAATTCAGCTTCTGGTGCAAAGAACGCGGTGTCAGCGATACCGGTTGACTGTAGGTAGGCCTCAGCCTTCTTGGCAGTCATACGTGGGTCGCGACCGTAAACTTCACCGTTGCGTGGATTGTAGATGTCGAAGATAACTACCAGAGTCTTCTCAACACGGAAAGCGTCAAGGTAAGCGGTGGTTACGTCTGGAATTAGCTGCATGTCTGACTCGTGGATTGATGCGAAACCACGGATAGACGAACCATCGAACAGCTGACCATCAACGAAGAAGTCTTCGTCGATCATGCTTGCAGGAAGGTTGAAGTGCTGCTGGACACCTGGAAGGTCAGTGAAACGAACATCAAGGAACTTGACGTCTTCGTCCTTTATGAACTTGATGACCTCGGCTGCGGACTTGAACATTGGGTTAATCCCTTCAAAAAGTTTGTGCGGATTCGAGGCACACCATTAGGCCTACAGTGAAAGTTTACCGAGCGGGCAAGGCCGACCCTGCCAATTAATGTTTCAGTAATGTAAAAAGTTTTAGAACAGAATTTACTTACGCACTGGACGCGCGCGGCGAGGGTCGATGCCCTTTGGAATCGGAAGATTTATGCCAAGAGCTGCGAGTCGCGATGCCACAACACGAATCTCATTTCGCTTTAGAGCTTTCGGAAGTTTGTTTATTGCTTTACGGAGATCAGACAATTTGAGTGCACGCTCAGATTCGGTCACGTAAAGTGCATGAACCGGAACGCCAGGCGCAATCTTTGTGAGTTTTTTGCGTTCCGCATCAACTAAAACCTGTGAGCCAATCTGGTGACCCTCTCCAACTAGAACGATGCCTGCGCGACCTACGATGCGGTATACAGCATCGCGACTGCGAGGGTTCACGGCGATAGGTTGCTCACTGCCTCGCCAGTTGCGTCGCAGGACGGTTTGAAGCACCGCCCCAACTGCGCCTAACTGACCCTCCCATGAGCCATAGGCAGCCTTTTCAGCGCGGCGAGTTAGAACTAGGGAGAAGACGATGAAGGTGCTTAGGAGTGTGAGGATAATCAGCAAAATGCCGGTGATCCAGTTTCCAGCTGCGAACAGGGCAACGGTGATGGCAGTGCCGATACCAAAAACAGCAAGCACCGAGCCCAGGATGATCCATAGGTTCTTGCGATCAAGTTCGATGGTGCGCTTGAGCACCATAATGATCTGTGCTACTTGACCTGGTTCTTTAGTTTCGTTCTTTTTAGCCATAGTCAAAAAGTTTAGTCGCCGACAGCCTGAGCAAAGCCCTGTTTCAGCGCTTCTTCCGCAAGGTGTCGCAAGTTTTCGGGGATTTCAAAGCCCTTTTTGACCATCGACCCAGCCCAAAGGCGTCCGGCTCGGTACGAACTGCGAACCAATGGGCCACTTAGAACACCTAGGTAACCGATTGCTTCCGCTTCTTGTTTTAGTTCTACAAATTCTTCTGGCTTGACCCAACGTGTGACCGGGTGATGTCTTACCGAAGGGCGCAGATACTGCGTGATGGTGATGATGTCGGTACCGGCCTGGTGGAGATCTAGAAGAGCCTGAGAGATTTCCTCTCGGGTTTCACCCATACCAAGAATCAAATTTGATTTGGTGACCATGCCGGCGTTGCGGGCCTGAGTCAACACGTCAAGGGATCGTTCGTATCGAAACGCTGGACGAATTTCTTTGAAAATTCTCGGAACAGTTTCAAGGTTGTGTGCGAACACTTGCGGTGCTGCATCAAAAACCTTTTGTAGTAACTCGGGCTTTCCTGAGAAGTCTGGAACCAAAATCTCAACGCCGGTTCCAGGGGATTGTGCGTGAATTTGGCGGATTGTTTCTGCGTAAAGCCAAGCTCCCTCATCTTCTAGGTCATCGCGAGCAACACCGGTCACGGTGGCATAACGCAATTGCATTCTTGCCACCGATTCACCTACGCGGCGAGGTTCGTCGGCATCGAAGTCATCTGGCTTACCAGTGTCAATCTGACAGAAATCACAACGACGAGTGCACTGCGATCCACCAATCAAAAATGTGGCTTCGCGATCTTCCCAGCATTCAAAAATGTTAGGACAGCCGGCCTCCTGGCAAACTGTGTGGAGCCCTTCACCCTTCACCAAGGTTTGGAGTGCTTGATATTCTGGGCCCATTTTGGCAACAGTTTTTATCCACTCGGGCTTTTTTTCAATCGGTACCGAGGAGTTGCGAGCTTCTATGCGCAATAACTTGCGCTCCGGCTTTTGTTCGCTCAACTCTTTACCTTCTCTATCTCACCGAGGTTTCGCTTAATAACTTCGGCGGCCATCGCTGGAGTAATTTCTCGTCCAAGTAATTCTGTCAGGGTGCTAGTTTTTGCGTCGGTAATTCCGCACGCAATAATGTTTTCGTAAGGCTGTAGAGAGTTGTTGCAGTTCAATGCGAAACCGTGCATAGTGGTGTGTTCAGATACCCTAATTCCAATAGCTGCCACTTTCACGTGAGTACCGTCTTTTGGTGCCCAAACGCCCGAACGACCTTCAACTCTTTCGGTTACTAGTCCGAACTCGGCAATGCTGTCAATTAGAACCTGTTCCAGCCACCTCACATACCCAACGACATCGATCGGGCGAGGAAGTTGCATGATTGGATATCCAACCAATTGACCGGGTCCGTGCCAGGTAATCTTGCCACCTCGATCGGTTTCGATAACGGGTGTGCCGTCTTGCGGGTACTCAACACCTTCGGTGCGTTTTCCAGCTGTGTAAACGGGTGTGTGCTCTAGGAGGAGCACAGTGTCTGCCCGGTTACCGGAAGCAACTTCAGAATGTATTTTGCGCTGGACGTCCCAGGCTTCGTCATAGCCCACGAAATTAGGGGAGAGTCCCACTTCGATGAATTCAGGCATTAGTCAATTCTATTTGTTGTCTAAATGACTAACAGATCTGCGCCTCAACAAAATTCCTTTGCGTTCAACTGAAAACATAGGACGATGGGAATTCATGTTGGTAGGAGCACCAAGAACAAAAGCATTCAAATGCATGGTCTGAAGCTCGAGGAATTGAACGCATTCATTAAAGTAACCTTCGGAGCGTTAGCTCAGGCATGGCCAGTACTTGCAAGGAGATTAGATAATCAGGGTTTTCTCGATGGCATTGAAATAAGTAAAAGGAAGGTTTCTTTAAGGACTCAAGCCGATTTTCCCCTGATCAGAGCTTTGCAAAGTGGCCACGGAAAGAAATCTAAACTGCCCACATTCGTTCTGGCGACAGCATCACTTATGCTGATTGGTTTTCTGTCGCTTATTCCTCTAGGTTCCGGTTCTGAGGCAAGAGTTGTAAAAAATAAAACCAAGCCAATAAACCATTGCGATTACATAAATCTGTCCAAGTGGCTTGAGGGGGTTAGTGAGAATCCTGAAGCTCTGGCAAAAGAGGCCACAATCCTTGGCGGAGTAACCGTCGGAATTATTGAATGTAGTGGCTCCAGATACAGTTACACGCTTGGGTCCGAAAAACCCAAGCGTGTACTGAAACTGCAGAAGCTAGATTCCTAGGTTCGCCTCAAAAGCAGCACCTTCAAGGCGCGCTTTGATGTCCACTAGGAAGCGGCTTGCATCCGCTCCGTCAACCAGGCGGTGGTCGTAGGAGAGTGCAAGATAAACCATGCTTCGAATCGCAATCGAGTCGTTTCCGTTTTCATCGGTAACTACCACGGCACGCTTGCTTACGATGCCGGTACCCAAGATCGCGACCTGAGGTAGGAACACAACTGGGGTGTCGAACAGGGCACCGCGTGAACCTGTGTTAGTCAGGGTGAAGGTACCTCCACCAAGTTCATCCGGCTTTAGTTGGTTGCTGCGGGTACGAGCAGCCAAATCCGCAATTTGCTGGGCAATCTGAGCGATGTTCAGGCTACCTGCATCGCGGATAACTGGAGTTAATAGGCCACGTTCGCTGTCAACCGCGAAACTGATGTTTTCGGTTGGGTGGTAAATGATGTTATCGCCTTCAATCGAAGCGTTTAGCTTCGGGTGAGCGCGAAGAGCTTCGGCAGCTGCAAGAGCGAAGAATGGCATGAAGTTAAGCTTCACGCCAGCACGGGCGGTGAAGTCTGCTTGAACCTTCGAACGAAGTTGGGCAATTCGAGTCACATCAACCTCAACCACGGTGGTTAGCTGAGCAGTCTGCTGCATCGAAGCAACGGCGCGCTCAGCAAGAACCTTGCGAAGGCGGCTCATTGGCTCAGTTTGTCCACGTAGTGCGGAAACCTGAACGGTAGGAGCTGCGGCTGGTGCGGCCGAAGGAACTGTTTGAATCGATCCCGTTGCCGCGGCAAGAACGTCATCCTTGCGAATACGTCCGCCAACGCCGGTTCCGGCCACTGCGTTCAGATCGATACCGTTTTCGGAAGCAAGCTTTCGAACCAATGGGGTTACGTAACCAGCATCGCTGTGCGATTGTGCTGCAACAGGTGCAATTACTGGAGCCGGAGCTACAACTGGAGCCGGAGCAACAACCGGGGCTGGAGGAGGGGTCACTACAGGAGCGGCCACAGGTGCAGGAGGAGCAACTGGAGCGACTACCGGAGCAGGCTCAGGTGCAACTACTGGCTCAGCTGGTGCAGAAGTAGGAGCTGAGGCGCCGACACCGGTACCAACGATTGCTAGAACAGCACCAACCTGGGCTGTCTCGTCTTCTTGAACCAGAATCTGTTCGATAACTCCAGCGACTGGCGATGGAATCTCGGTGTCAACCTTGTCAGTAGAAATCTCTACCAGTGGCTCGTCAACAGCTACGGTGTCTCCGACCTTTTTTAGCCAGCGGGTAACGGTACCTTCGGTAACGCTTTCTCCCAGAGCCGGTAGTACTACGTTGTCGCTCATTACTTTTCTCCTTGATTGAGATTTCTAAACTTATGCGTGTGCGTGAAGTGGCTTACCGGCTAGCGCCAAGTGGGCTTCGCCGATTGCTTCGTTCATTGTTGGGTGTGCGTGTACCAAGCTGGCAACGTCCTCCGGGTACGCCTCCCAGTTCACGATTAGCTGGCCTTCACCGATCTGCTCGCCAACGCGAGAGCCAATCATGTGAACACCGATAACTGGACCATTGTTCTTTCGAACTAACTTTATGAATCCTGCGGTACCAAGGATCTGGCTCTTACCATTTCCACCTAGGTTGTACTCGTAGGTAGAGATGTTGCCCTCGCCGTAAACCTCCTTGGCTTTCGCCTCGGAAAGACCGACCGACGCAACCTCGGGTTCACAGTAGGTGACTTTAGGAATTCCAGTTTCGTCGATGATTGCTGGGTTTAGGCCGGCAATCTGCTCGGCGATGAAGATTCCCTGTGCAAATCCACGGTGAGCGAGCTGAAGGCCAGGAACAATGTCTCCCGCTGCGTAAACATTTGGCAAGTTGGTCTGCAGGCGTTCGTTAGTGAGTACGTAGCCACGGTCCATTGCTACGCCCTGTTCTTCGTATCCAAGACCAGCAGTGTTCGGGCCACGACCAACAGCAACGAGCATTAGGTCGGCTTCAAGTCTGGTGCCGTCCTCTAGCGAAACAACCACGCCGGTCGCGTGCTGTTCAACGCCCGAGAATCGCACACCGAGTTTGAAGTCAATTCCGCGCTTGCGGAAAGCACGTTCAAGAGCCTTGCTGACCGATTCATCTTCGTTTGGAACTAGGTGGGGTAGGCCCTCGACGATAGTCACTTCGGTGCCGAAAGATTTCCAGATGGACGCAAATTCAACACCGATAACACCGCCACCGAGAACGATGACCTTGTTCGGGACGAAATCAAGCTGAAGTGCCTGTTCAGAGGTCAAAACTCGTCCACCGATTTCAAGACCAGGCAGCGAGCGACTGTAAGAGCCGGTAGCCAAAACCACATCAGTTCCTGTGTAGTTATCTCCGTTGACTGAAACGGTGCGAGGCCCAACCAGGCGACCTTCACCCGCAACCATTGTCACATTCTTGCTAGTGACTAATCCCGTTAGACCCTTGAAAAGTCGGTCAACGATACCGTCACGGTATTTGTTCACCTGGGTCATGTCGATCGAACCAAATTGAGCCACTACACCGAACTGTCCAGCTTCACGCGTCACATCAGCCACTTCTGCCGAGTGAAGAAGAGCTTTGGTTGGGATACAACCGCGGTGTAGGCAGGTGCCACCGAGTTTGTCTTTCTCGATTAGAGCAACAGTTTTGCCAAGTTGCGCCGAACGCAGAGCCGCAGCGTATCCGCCACTGCCACCGCCGAGAATAACTACGTCGAAATTGTGGTCAGCCACATTTACTCCTATTTGGTTGGTTTCTAGAAAAGTTTACTATCCAAGCTGCTTGGCTAGTGAAACCAACGTGCGAACGTATGAACCAGTTGCACCCTTTGGAATTACACCGTACGGTGCACCCTCGTTGTGAGCGGTAGCTGCAATGTCCAGGTGAGCCCACTTGATGTTATCGGTCTCGCCCTTTGCTCGGTTACCGATAAATTCGTTTAGGAATAGGCCACCAATGATGGTTCCGCCGGCGGTGTTTCCCATTTTCACGTTGGCGATGTCTGCAATGTCGGAGTCGATTAGTGATCGAAGTTTGCGATCTAGTGGAAGTTGCCAAACCATTTCGCCAACTTCTTCAGCAGCCGACTTCACGGCATCCACTGCTTCTTGGTCACCCATGAGTCCCGCATATTGGTTTCCAAGCGCGATCTGGACTGCACCGGTTAGCGTAGCCACGTCCACGATGTAGTCAGGCTTAGTTTCAGACGCCAGGCTAAGCCCATCGGCAAGGACCAATCGTCCTTCGGCGTCCGTGTTGAGAACTTCAATGGTCATGCCGTTGCGAGCCTTGATCACATCATTTGGTCGCTGAGCGGTTCCGCTAGGCATGTTCTCTGCGATACAAAGCCAGGCGGTTACTTTGATAGGAAGTTGTAGTTTGGCAATCGCGATGGTGGCAGCGGCAACGCTTGCGGCGCCGGTCATGTCAAAGTTCATGCCAAGCATGCTGATCGATGGCTTTAGGGAAAGGCCTCCCGTGTCGAAAGTGATACCTTTACCGACAAGAGCTAGATGAGTCTTGCCAACCTTTGGTTTGTATTCAAGTTTTACTAGTCGAGGTCCACGCGACGAACCCAGACCCACCCCAAGAATTCCACCGAGGCCCTCTTTGGCAAGGCGGTCTTCAGCCCAAACCTGAACCGTTACACCGCTTCCCTTAGCTGCATTCTGCACGGCTTTGGCAAGTGATTCCGGAAAAAGGTCTCGACCAGGCATGTTTACGAGGTCGCGGGTTAGGTTCACGCTCTCCGCTACTACCGAAATTTGGCTAATTGCGGCAGCCGACGGCTTGTGGCTTGAGATGGCGGTAACGGTTTGAAGTTTAATCTCGATTCCCTTGGTGAGCCCCTTGTATGCGGTGTGGCTGTATGTGCCGAGCGCTGCACCTTCAAGTAAGGCTGCGGTGTCTTCCGAGTCGAGCGTTTCAAAACCTAGGACGATTTCTTTGAAAGAAGAAAGTTTGCGCGCAGATGCTGCGGCTAGGTTACGCAAATCAGTGCGGCTCAGTGATTTTGTACCAATTCCTACCAGGGCATATGTGGCACCATTGGGGGCGGGTACGCGCACCAAAGACTCAAGTTCGGCTGACACGCCAAGACTTTGAAGATCCAATTTAGTTAGTTCAGAAGTCTCTATACCAGTTGCACCCAGCACCAATTTGTCCGCTTTTTTAGTGACAGGAATTACATACGCGGTGTTTTTGTTGAAAGAAGTGAACTTGTTTGCAGTAACCAATTTTGGTGTAGTCATGTTCTTCAGCCTAGCGAAAGTAAAATGGTAAACGTGACCGGATTTGGACTTTTTAGCGTAGTTGACCAGGAGATTGAAATTCCTCTTGGGCTTCGAATGATTGGCAGCATCACTGGATTTACCGATGCTGGCCAGGTAATCGAGCAAATGGCTGCGAACATCCTAAACAAGCTAGATGCTGAGCTAGTGATCGAATTCGACAACGACGAACTTCTCGATTATCGAGCACGCCGTCCTGCAATGTTTTTTGAAAAAGACCACCTGAGCAGTTATGAACCTCCTCTTTTGGGTATTTACCTGGTGAGAGATGAAGCCGGCATTCCATTTCTTTTTCTTCACGGCTACGAACCTGACTTCAGATGGGAAGCCTTTTCGGCAGCTATCGAGGAAATCGTTGAAACCTACGCAGTCACCGAATTTACCTGGGTTCACTCGATCCCATTTCCAGTGCCTCATACTCGCCCAGTTGGGGTAACAGTTAGTGGCAATAGGAAAGATCTAATCGAACGATATTCGGAATGGCGCCCTGAAACACAAGTCCCCGGAAATGTTGTTCACCTTCTCGAGTATCGATTAAGTGAAATTGCTCTTCCGGTCATCGGATTTGTTTTATTAGTTCCTCACTACCTAAACGACTCCGACTATCCGGCCGCTGCCGTCTCGGGATTTGAATTGCTCACAGCTGCCACATCGCTTGTTTTTCCAACCGATCAACTTCGTGAAGAGGGTGTTCGCTTTTCTGAGCGCCTTGCCAAAAAAATGGAAGAAAACGAAGAACTTTCCAAGCTGGTTGGAAATCTTGAGCAGGGCTATAAGTCTGAACGTGCCACAAGTTTCGGCGTACAGATTGTGAGCCCCAAACCTGAAGAACCTAATGCGGAAGACATTGCTGCCGAGTTGGAAGACTATTTGGCCAATCGTCAACGCAACCACCCGGAAGAAAACGGCTAAAAAAGCCGGAAATAGTGGACTTATTCCGCTTGTTATTAACTAATAACCGTTCCTTGGCAGAGTTTGTCAGATAACGGTGGCATAATTATTAGTGGACCCAGTCAATCCTTCATCTGTCGGATTTGACATGGGTCTAAGTACTGCCCGGATTATGGGTTGTGCACCTACCAGTGAGAAGAGTCAAGTGGGGAAAGACAAGGCGACCGGCCAGGAGCCAGCTAAGAAGCAATCGCTGTTCAAGCGCTTGCTAAATTCGGGAAGCCAAGAGGCAACCGCCAAGACGGCACCAAAGCCAGCAGTAAAGGAAACTAGCACCATTACCAAGTCGACCCCGGTCAAGAAAACTGTTACTCCAGCGAAACCCGCAGCAAAAGATGCTGTAAAGCCTGTTGATAAAAAGGCTCAACCAAAGCCAGTATCTAAAGTCGCAGGCAAGCCCGCTGCTAAGCCTGCAGCCAAGAAGGCCGAGACCAAGACACCTGCCAAACCTGCAGCCAAGCCCGCCGCTAAGCCGGCTGCTAAGAAACTTGAACAAAAGCCTGTGGTTAAGAAAGCAGAACCTAAAGTCTCTGCTAAGCCAGTAACCAAGAAGGCTGAACCTAAGGTCGCAACAAAGCCTGTTGCAAAAGCGACAAAGTCAACCGGTCCAGCAGAGAAGCCCGCAAAAGCAACCAAAGTTGCAAAAACTGCAAAACTTCCCAAGGAACTAATTGACGGCGAAGACGATGAAGACTTGGATGTTGAAGATCTTTCAGTTGAGGACATTGTTAAA
>JBJORE010000006.1:0-17107 GCA_046049565.1 Actinomycetota bacterium | reverse complement strand
TATTCTTCCTGCTCGCGAACGTCTAGAACGTAGGCGCCGTGGTTGATTGCGTCGGCAAGATCGTCGATGGTTACTTCGGTGGCCACGGGCACTCCTTTTGTTAGTTGTTTCTCAAGTTTATTTTGTTGGGATAGGTAAGACTTAGGGTATGGGCAAAGTTACCGCAGATTACTGGGACAAAAAATACGAAGTTGATGAGTTCGTTTATACCAAGACCGAGAACCGGTTTGTGGTTGAGTATGTCTCACCTTTAAAGCCTGGTCGCGCCATTGATCTTGCCGGGGGAGAAGGCCGAAACTCGGTTTGGCTTGCTAAACAGGGGTGGACGGTTGAGAACATCGACTTTTCGCCTGTGGCTTTAAAGAAGTATGCCGATTATGCCGAAGAGGCGGGTTTGGCTTCAAAATGCTTGGCAACGGTTGCTGATGCTATGGAGTTTGTGCCTCAGCAGGATCAGGTTGAGCTTGGCCTGGTTGGTTATTTGCAAATTACGTCGGGGGATCTCAAGAAGGCAATACGCCGTTTGGGAAAACACGTAGTTCCAGGGGGACACCTGTTCGGTGTGTGGCACGCTCGGGCGAATTTGGCTGGAGGCTTCGGTGGTCCTCGAGACCCACGAGTGCTTCCAACTGTTGGTTTTTTGAAGCGAGCACTCTGGGGTCAGGGCTTCGATGTGATTGAGTGCACTTTGCGAGATGGGCAGATTCAAACAAAGGAAGGGCTAAAGCCTTCTATTACGGTTGTGTTGCTTGCCCGCAAACGTGGCTAACCTGCGGGTAATGTTGAGTAAAACCGCATCGTTTGGAGCAACATCGTGACCCGTGAATACAAGATCGCCGTAATTGGTGGAGACGGAATCGGACCAGAAGTAACCGCAATCGCCCTCGACGCAATTCGCAAGGTAACTGCCGGTTCAGGTGTTGAGTTCAAGACCACTGAGTTTGACTTGGGCGCGCGTCGTTACCTGGCGACTGGTGAGACCATCACCGATGCCGACTTTGAGTCACTAAAAGAACACGACGCCATTCTTCTTGGAGCGATTGGCGACCCAAGGGTGCCATCAGGTGTTCTTGAGCGCCAGCTGTTGTTGAAGCTTCGATTCACTTTCGACCACTACGTGAACCTGCGCCCAACCAAAATTTACCCAGGCGTGGTTTCGCCACTTCGTGACCACGGAGCCGTTGACTTTGTTGTGGTGCGTGAAGGCACTGAAGGTCCTTACGTTGGAAACGGTGGCGCGATACGAGTGGGTACGCCAAACGAAGTGGCTAACGAGGTTTCCGTGAACACCAAGTTTGGCGTTGAGCGTTTGGTTCGCTATGCATTCGATCTAGCCGCAGAGCGCGACCGCAAGAAGTTAACTCTGGTTCACAAGCACAACGTGTTGGTTCACGCCGGTTGGCTTTGGCAGAACACCGTCACCGAAGTCGCCAAGGAATATCCTGGCGTGAAGGTGGACTATTTACACATCGACGCCGCGACCATTTTTATGGTGACCGATCCTGAGCGCTTTGACGTGATTGTGACTGACAACCTGTTCGGTGACATCATCACCGATCTTGCTGCAGCAATTGGTGGCGGAATCGGTCTCGGAGCTTCTGGAAATATCAACCCTGATGGAGAGTTCCCAAGCATGTTTGAGCCGGTTCACGGCTCGGCTCCCGACATTGCGGGCAAAGGATTGGCTGATCCAACTGCTGCAATTCTTTCCGCTGCATTGCTTCTTGAGCACCTAAAGAACCCGGTTGCTGCAGCTCGCATCGAACGTGCTGTTGCGGACGACCTGGCTACTCGCGGCGACGCTAAGCGTTCGACTCAAGAAGTTGCCGCCAGCATCTTGGCAAAGCTCTAAAGAAGGAAACCCATGAGCATCGAATGGAAGATCACGCGTAACCAGAACCCTATGCCTGCTGCCGAGCGCGCAGCCGTGTTGGAGGCTCCGGTGTTTGGTGCTGTTCGCACCGACCACCAGGTGGTTTGCGTTTGGGAAGAGGGCAAGGGTTGGACCAGCGCAGAGGTCATTCCTTACGGGCCAATCATGATGGACCCAGCTTCCGCCGTGCTTCACTACGGCCAGGAAATCTTTGAAGGTATCAAGGGTTACCGTCACGCTGATGGTTCGATCTGGACCTTCCGCCCTTTTGAGAACGCCAAGCGTTTGCAGCGTTCGGCTAAACGCATGGCACTTCCTGAGCTTCCCGTCGAACTCTTCGTTGAGTCGCTTGTGAAGTTGATGGAAGTGGACGGCGACTGGGTTCCTGAACCTGTAAATGAAAAGACTCTCTACTTCCGACCTTTTGAGATTGCTGCCGAAGACTTCTTGGGCGTTCGTCCGGCGCACCGCGCCGAATACCGTGTGATTGCCAGCCCGGTTGGCCCGTACTTCACAGGCGGTATCAAGCCGGTCAAGATTTGGATTGCACTCGACTCGGCACGTGCAGGCAAGCACGGAACCGGTGAGGCAAAAACCGGTGGAAACTACGCAGCTTCCCTTCAGGCTCAGACCGAAGGTTACGAGCAGGGTTGTTCGCAGGTTATGTTCCTTGATGCTGAGACTGCCACCTACATCGAAGAATTGGGTGGAATGAACCTGTTCTTCGTTTACAAGGACGGCCACGTTGCCACTCCTTCGCTGGATGGAACTATCCTTCGCGGAATCACCCGAGACTCGGTCATTCAGTTGATCAAGGATCGCGGAATCGAGATTCAGGAACGAAAGATCACCTTGGACGAAATGCGCAATGGCATTAATTCCGGCGAAATCGTCGAAGTTTTTGCCTGTGGTACTGCAGCGGTAATCACCCCAGTTGGACAGTTCGCCAGCAAAAACGAGACCATTGGTGATGCCAATGCGGAACCAGGCGCACTTACCGTCAGCCTTCGCGAAGAACTAACCGGAATTCAGTACGGAACGGTGGAAGACCGACACGGTTGGCTCTATAAACTGAAGTAATGAAAATCGCTAAGTTCGTTTACAACGGTGTACCGGCTTGGGGTTTAGTAGATGGTCCAGAACTTGTTGTTTTCAAGGGTCATCCACTATTCAACAACTATGAAACCAGCGGAGATCGTCTCGCACTGAAAGATGTGCAGCTTCTCCCTCCGGTACTTCCAACTACCAAGATTCTTTGCATCGGCAAGAATTATGAAGACCACGCAATCGAAATGGGTCTTGGGATTCCAACCGAACCTCTGATTTTCTTCAAGCCAACCAGCGCGCTTATCGGCCCAGAAGAGTCGATCGTGATTCCCGCTGCAATCAGTACCGACATCGACCCTGAGGGCGAGCTCGTGATTGTGATTGGTCAGTTGGCTAAGAATGTTTCCGAAGAAGATGCCATGGACTACGTCTGGGGTTTCACAATCGGGAACGACGTTTCAGCGCGCGATATTCAGACTCGTGATGGTCAATGGGCGAGAGCTAAGGGTTTCGACACCTTCTGCCCACTTGGGCCATGGATTGAAACAGAGTTTGAACCTGAAGGTCAACTTATTGAAACACGAGTTAACGGGGAAACCAGGCAGAGCTCAGCCACAAACAAGATGATGTTCGACATCCCTCGAATCATTCAACATGTGACGGCTGCAATGACGCTACTTCCTGGCGATGTTATCTTCACTGGAACGCCAGCTGGTATTCAGAACATTGTTCCTGGTGACGTGGTTGAGGTTGAGGTTGAGGGCATCGGAGTTCTACGCAACCCTGTCGCCTAGACTTGTTGCATCATGACTTCAGGTATTTCAGCACCTTTCACAACCGCAACCGGCAAAGACGTAGTAGTTCGTTTCTGCCCTTCACCAACCGGTCTTCCGCACGTAGGTTTGGTGCGAACCGCACTTTTTAACTGGGCTTACGCTCGCCACACCGGCGGTAAGTTCGTTTTCCGCATCGAAGACACTGACGCCGAGCGCGACAGCGAAGAATCGTTCGACATGATTTTGGACGCACTTTCTTGGTTAGGCCTGAACTGGGACGAAGGTGTGAAGGTTGGTGGGCCGAACGAGCCTTACCGCCAGTCTGAGCGCGGACACATTTACCAGGACGTAATTGAAAAGCTTAAGGCTTCAGGCCACATCTACGAATCGTGGATGAATGCCGAAGAAATTGACGCTCGCAACGAAACTGAAGGTCGCCCGAAGCAGCAAGGTTACGGCAACTGGGAGCGTGACGAGGCAACTCGCGAGCAGTATCGAAAGAGTGATGTGGCTCCGGCACTTCGTCTTCGTGTGCCAGACGTTGACATCAAGTTTGACGACTTAGTGCGTGGAGAAATTGTTTTCCCTGCCGGTTCTTTCCCTGACTTTGTTGTGGTTCGCCCGAATGGTCAGCCGCTCTACACTTTGGTGAACCCAGTAGACGACGCCTTGATGGGAATTACTCACGTGCTCCGAGGAGAAGATCTGTTGTCTTCAACTCCACGCCAGATTGCACTCTACAACGCGATGGTTGAAGCAGGAATTACAACTTTCATTCCTCGTTTCGGCCACCTTCCCTATGTGATGGGTGAAGGAACCAAAAAACTTTCTAAGCGTGACCCCGAGGCCAACCTGTTCCATCACCGTGACCGCGGCTTCATTCCAGAGGGTCTACTGAACTACCTTTCGCTGCTTGGCTGGGGTTTGTCTGCCGACCAAGACGTTTTCACGATGGACGAACTGATTGCAGCTTTCGATGTGGAGAACGTGAACCCAAACCCGGCTCGCTTTGATCAGAAAAAGGCTGATGCCATCAATGCGGCGCACATTCGTTTGCTAACGCCTGCCGACTTCAAGTCGCGAGTTATCCCTTACCTGCAGTCGGCTGGCGTTCTCGGTGCTTCGGTTACCGAAGCTGAGCATGCAGTGCTAGATGCTGCTTGCCCACTGATTCAAGAACGCATCACCGTGCTTTCCGAAGCGGCCGGCATGCTCGGCTTCCTGTTTACCGATGAAATCGTGGTGCAGGATGACGCCAAGGCTGGTTTGCCAGCGAACGCGAAGGAAATTCTTGATGCTGCCGTTGCTGCACTTGAAGTACAAACGATTTGGGAGACCGCAGCAATTCAGGAACTGCTCAACAACACATTGATTGAGAAGCTGGGACTAAAGCCTCGCGATGCCTTTGGCCCGCTAAGAACCGGCATCTCCGGTCGTCGAATTTCTCCACCGCTATTTGAGTCCATGGAGATCTTGGGCAAGGACCGCTCGCTCACCCGTTTGAGAGTGTTTGCCAATAGCCTCTAGTCGCCTGTAATATAAAGCGGTTACCCACTTTGGGATATGGTGTAATTGGCAACACGAAGGTTTCTGGTTCCTTTGTTCTAGGTTCGAGTCCTGGTATCCCAGCAATAAAAACAGTCGAGTAATCGGCTGTTTTTTGCTTTAACCTTTAGAGCATGGAAACCGTTGAAGAGTATCTAGCAGCTCAGCCCGAAGTGAACCGAAAGGCTTTGGAGCGAGTTCGCAAAATCATTCTGAAAACTCTTCCGGAATCAACCGATTCCTACTCCTACGCGATTATTGGTTTCCGCTACCAAAAAAAGTTTGTAATTTACATCAGTGGTTGGAAAGACCACCTAAGTTTTCACGGGTTTAGTGTTTCACTTGGAAATGATTTAGTCGCTAAGTATCCGCAGTTTCTGAGGCTAAAGGGAAGAACTCTGCACTTTCAACCAAAGCCGGAAATCCCAGAGTCATTGGTTCAAGAATTGGTTTTAGCCCGCGTTGCCGAGCTTGGACTTTAATTCGAAGGTCTCGCCGGGTAGATAGTAAGCGAAGGTTCCACCATTTTCTTCGGTGGCACCCTTGATTCGTCCGTTGTTTAGCTGGTGTCCCTGTTCACTGAGGTGGATGTTGTGGGTGGGGAAGCAATTCTCAGGTTTTACTTCGGCGATGAAATCCATGACATCGCCGATCTTTAGCCAGGGAGCGCTGGCTGGGCAGGCAAGATATTTCACCTTGTGGTCTGGGGTTACGTAGTTATCGCCAGGGTAGAACAGGGTGTCGTTGATCATCACGCCACAGTTTTGAATCAGAGGAATGCTGCGGTGAATCTCGATGTGCATTGAGCCGAAGAACTCGAGCGTGAATGGGCCGACTTCGTAAAAGTCTCCGTGGTGAACTGCCGTGGCTGTCCTTGGAGCGAGTCGAGCGACCACTTCCTGAGTGCCGAGAATTTGGGCGTCTGGGTTGTCTTTCAAAATGCGGTCGATCTGGTCTTCGCGCACGTGGTCGTCGTGGTTGTGCGTGATCACGATCGCGACCACATTTTGGTAACCGTCCATTGGTCTGGTGTAAAAGCCAGGGTCGAGAATTAGGGTCTTGCCTTGTTTTTCTAGGACGAGCGTGGCGTGCTCCAGTTTGGTTACCTTCATAGTTTCCATCTTGCCAACCCTGCGTAGACTTTTCGTTAGTTATGAAAAAGTCTGCTCGCGTATGGGCAGTGGCATTCTTAGTGTCACTGGTTCCTTTGTCGTTTCTGGCAGCCACCGCTTTTGGGCTGGTTCTTCCTCAGGAAGATGTTTATGTGTATTCAGCGCTCCTTCTTGGACTGGCATCCTCGTTGCCAATTTGGGGTGCAGCTTTCGTTCGAGCTCGCGCGGGCAAACATCGGCAAGACTTACTTTCCCTGGTTGCAATCTTGGTCTCATACGGTTATTCCCTGATCTCCCATGACCTGGGCTATTACTGGCAACCACTTGCACTCACGTCGATTGCTTTACTGGCAGGTTGGATTCAGCACGTTCAAATTGCCAAGGTGAATGGTTCTGCTCGCGACTTCGAGGGGCTAATTCCGACTAAGTCATCAGTAATCGAGGGTCGTGAAATTGAGCACGTCGACACCGGGGAGCTTGAAATCGGTCAGGTGATTTTGGTTCGTCCTGGTTCAAACATTCCTGCCGATGGATATGTGATTCAGGGGCAGTCGCTGGTTTCCCAAGCGAACATCACTGGCGAAGCCCAGCCAATTCCGAAGGTTCCAGGCGATTGGGTTTTGGCAGGTAGTGAGAATATTGCTGGTCGGGGAGCTGCCAATGGGCCACTAACCATTCGAGTTAGCGGTGTTGGTGAAGATGTTTTGATTCGCGAATTGGCTGCCTCGGTTGACCTCCAAAATTCGAGTCCGGCACGTTACACCTCGTTTGGGCGAATCGCAGCCAACACACTCACCTTGGTTGCGATTGCGGGAGGCCTGATCGCTGCCGGGATTGCATTGGTTCTCGAACAAAGTCTGGCAGCAGAGTTCTCGTTGGTTATTTCATTTTTGGTTGCTGCCCAAATAGCTGTTGTGACGATGGCTGCTCCGCTCTCAGCTTCAGCCAGTTCTATTAAGGCTGCGAATCTAGGATTCCTGATTCGCGACCGAAAGTCATTTGAGTTACTAACCAAGGTCAATCACGTGGTGTTCAATAAAACCGGTGTGCTTACCAGAGGTTACAACTCGGTAGGGTCGATTCACTTGGCTCGAAATACCTCGATTGGCACAGAAGAAGAGTTGCTCGCACTAGCGGCATCCGTTGAACTCGGTACCAGCCACGAACTGGGTCACCTGATTATTCAGGAAGCAGCAAAGCGCGGACTGGAATTGCCGCAGGTGACCGATATCGCGCCAATTCCTGGTCTTGGGGTCTCCGCCCGATTCGATGGATCATTGGTCCGCGTGGGTAATGCCGGCATGGTGAATGTTTCCGGAATCAACATGAACCCGTATGACTTGTTCCGGGTCTCGAGCGCTTATCAAGAGGGCTCAAGTGTGGTCTTTGTGAGCATCGACGAGCTTCTGGTTGGTTACATCGAGTTTCCTGATGAAGTCCGTGCAAATTCTCAGCAGGCAATCGTGGAACTCAGTGGCAAAGTGGCGATTACCGTTTTGTCCGGTGATGCGACCGGCGTGGTTGAAAAGGTTGCCAAGGGTCTTGGTCTCAGTGAGTTTGCGGCCGAGGTGCTTTCCACTAGAAAAGCCGATTGGATCAAAGAACGCCGAGCTTCCGGCTCTAAGGTGCTTCTGGTTGCCGACGGACACTACGATGCCAGCTCGCTCGCTGAGGCAGACGTCGCACTCGCGTTCGGGGCAGGGCATGATGTACACCTCAGTTCAGCAAACCTTATTCAGGTGTCCCAAGACCCGCTCTCGATCGCTCGCCTCTTTACTCTTTCCAAAAAGGTCCAGAGTCGCACCTTGCGCAACATCATTGTGGGTTTGATGGTTTCTCTCTCACTCATGGCTTCGGGTTTCTTCGGTTTGCTGGCGCCAGCAATTGCTCTTATCGGTTTGGCGGTTAGCTGGTTCCTAAATTCATCAATAGTGCGGTTAGTCAAATGACAACATTTGGTGTAATTCTCAACCCAACTTCCGGCAAAGGTAAAGGCGCAACCCATGGGCCTGAATTTGTAGCCGAACTTTTCAAATTGGGAATACAGGTGACCGACCTTTCTGGCAGAGACTATGACGACGCGATGGAAAACGGACGTCGAGCGATTGCTGATGGTTCCATCGACGCACTTGCAGTGGCTGGTGGCGACGGCATGATGCACTTAGGCATCAACCTTTGCGCGGGAACAAAGGTTCCACTGGCACTAATGCCATGCGGCACTGGAAACGATGCGGCAATGACTTTGGGAATTCCGATCGATAAACCAGCCGAGGCCGCCAAATTGGCGATTGAGTCTCTTTCAAATCCGCGAGTGGTGGATTTGGGTCTTGGGGTCACCGCAAATCGACGCTTCCACTTTTTCAACTCGGCTTCCGCGGGATTCGATGCCATTGTGAACAGGCGGGCAAATCGCTGGAAGTATCCGAAAGGCCCTTCGCGCTACACCCTGGCCATGCTTTACGAACTAATGACTTTTGAGTCTTTGAAATACCGAGCCAAGATTGATGGGAAGCCTCGAGACCTAGACGGCATGCTCTGCGCCGTTGCAAATGGCCCCAGCTATGGCGGTGGAATGCTGGTAGCGCCTGAAGCTTCGGTTGACGATGGAAAACTCGACCTGTTTATAGTGCACAAGATCACCAAGCCTGAATTGATTAAAGTTTTTCCAAAAGTCTTCACCGGGGCACATGTAACGCATCCTGCGGTTGAGATCATTCGCTGCGAAGACGTAACTCTGCTGAGCGAAGGCGTTCCGGTTTATGCCGATGGTGAACCGGCTGGAGTCCTACCAATGACCGTCTCGGTGGCGCCCAAGTCGCTCAAAGTATTAGCAAAGCTTCCTTAGTCTGTGGCATAATCGAAAGGTTGCGAAACGGCCCCATCGTTTAGCGGCCTAGGACACCGCCCTCTCACGGCGGCAGCGCGGGTTCAAATCCCGCTGGGGTCACCATTCTCCTCTTCGACGCATTAGCTCGGAGGGGAGTTTGACTTTAAGTGTCGAAACCAAATCGCAATAAAGAATTAACCTCGAAATCGGGTGTGTTGGCAAGTTACCGTTTATTACGGCAATAGGCTGTAATCACCAGCAGGAGACAAAGGATGTCCCTGTCAAACAGGAGGAAAAACAGTGAACAAGATTTCACGCAACACCTTCAAGGGTCTAGCACTGGCAGCAGTTGCCACCCTTGCACTAACCGGCTGTGCTCCAGCCGTTGTTGTACCATCACTTGACTACAAGGCTTGTGCAGTTTCTGATGAGGGAAGCTGGAACGACAAGTCGTTCAACGAGTCAGTAATGGACGGCCTAAAGAAGGCCAAGGCAGAGATCGGCGTAAAGGTTTCTGACGCTGAGTCGAACTCTTCGGAAGACTTCGCACCGAACCTACAGGCAATGGTTGACGCCAAGTGTGACGTCATCTTCGCTGTTGGCTTCAACCTGGTTGCACCAGTAAACGAGTCGGCTAAGGCCAACCCAACCATGAACTTCGTCACCATTGACGGATGGTCAGAGGGCAACGCAAACCTAAAGCCAGTTGGCTACGCTATGGAGCAGTCAAGCTACCTTGCTGGTTACCTAGCTGCTGCTTACTCGAAGACCCACGTAATCGGTACCTACGGTGGAATGAACATTCCTGCTGTTACCGCATTCATGGACGGCTTCTACTACGGTGCTAAGGCATTCGAGAAGGCAACCGGAACCGCAACCACCGTTCTAGGTTGGGACCCAGCCAAGAAGACTGGTGACTTCATGGGCGACTTCACCCCTAACTCGGGTGTTTCGAAGACCATTGCTGCCAACCAGGTAAAGGGTGGCGCTGACGTGCTATTCCCAGTTGGT
Source organism: Actinomycetota bacterium (assembly GCA_046049565.1). Taxonomy (GTDB): domain Bacteria; phylum Actinomycetota; class Actinomycetes; order Actinomycetales; family Microbacteriaceae; genus Rhodoluna. The sequence continues at coordinate 6,916 of JBJORE010000006.1, read as the reverse complement.
GGAGACCAGTTCGGTGCAGCTTCGGAAGCTATCAAGGAAGCCGGTGTTGACGGCGTCATGATCGGTGTCGACAAGGACATCGCGAAGACCTCGCCACAGTACGCAGACATGGTTCTAACTTCGGTTGAGAAGCGCATGACCAACGCTGTTTACGACATCATCAAGGAGTTCTCTGCTGAAGGTGCAACCTTCAACGGTGACGCTTACCTAGGTACCCTTGAGAACGGTGGAACTGACCTATCGCCATTCGGTGCATTCGACAGCAAGATCTCTGACGAGACCAAGGCTGCTTTGAAGGACCTAAAGGCCGGAATCATCGACGGTTCGATCAACCCACTTCAGTAATTTAGAAGTAAGAAAGCCGCCGAGATAGAAATATCTCGGCGGCTTTCACCATTTTTGATGCAATCTTTCCGCTAGATTTAGGGAATAGAGGAGTTTTAGGCAATGAAGCTTGAGTTACGTGGAATCACCAAACGATTCGGTTCTTTGGTGGCCAACGAAAACATTAACCTGGTCGTTGAATCGGGTGAGATTCGAAGTCTGCTCGGTGAAAATGGCGCGGGTAAATCCACTCTGATGAACGTGCTGTACGGCTTGTATCAGGCCGATGGTGGAGAGATTCTTCTAGATGGCAAGGTCCAGTCATTCAAAGGCCCTGGCGACGCAATGGCAGCTGGCATCGGCATGGTTCACCAACACTTTATGCTCATCCCGGTCTTCACTGTTGCAGAGAACGTTGTGCTTGGAAATGAGCCGGTTAACGCCATTGGTGGTCTCGACCTAGAGACGGCCCGTGCTCGAGTAAAAGAGATATCTGACCGCTTTGGTTTCAACGTTGATCCGGATGCCCTCGTGGAAGATTTGCCAGTGGGTGTCCAGCAGCGAGTCGAAATTATTAAGGCTCTAACTCGAAACGCTAAGGTCTTGGTACTCGACGAGCCAACCGCAGTTCTCACCCCTCAAGAGACCGACGAACTTATGCAAATCATGCGAGAACTTGCTAAGTCGGGCACTTCGATTATTTTCATCACACACAAACTTCGTGAAGTTCAATCAGTCGCAGACAAAATCACCGTAATTCGTCAGGGCAAGGTGGTTGGTGAGGCCAACCCTAAGGCGTCAGCTTCTGAGCTCGCCTCGCTAATGGTTGGTAGAGAAGTAGACCTCCAGGTTCAGAAGGCCGCAACCAAGCCAGGGGAAGTTGTGCTTTCGGTTGAAAACATTTCTGTGCTCGACGACCGTGAGCAACGTGCAGTAGACAATGTATCGTTCGAGGTTCGTGCGGGGGAGATTTTGGCAATAGCCGGAGTGCAGGGCAACGGTCAGACAGAACTTTCGGAAGCACTACTTGGCCTTCGCCATGCGATTAAGGGCAGCGGCGAGATTCGCCTAGCCGGCCAAAACCTAAACCACCTCTCCGTGCGCAAGCATCTAGAAGCAGGGATTGGCTATGTGCCGGAAGACCGCAAGAAAGATGGTTTGGTTAGCGAATTTTCGATCTCTGAAAACTTTATGCTCAACGGTTCTTTCGGCAAGCCTTTTGCCACAGGCGTGAACATTGATTTTGCAGCCCGCGACAGGATTTCAGCGAAGTTGATTGAAGAGTTTGACGTGCGCACGCAGTCGGCTGAAACCGCTGCGGGGAAACTTTCTGGTGGAAACCAGCAGAAGGTTGTAGTTGCTCGTGAGCTAAGCCGCGATGTGAAACTGCTAATTGCCTCACAGCCAACCAGAGGCGTCGACGTGGGTTCAATCGAATTCATCCACGAACGAATCGTGGCTGAGCGCGACTCTGGTCGAGCAGTTATTTTGATTTCCACGGAACTTGATGAAGTTTTGGCTTTGGCAGATCGAATCGCGGTTATGTATCGCGGAAGAATTGTGGGAATTGTGGATGCCAAGACTTCTCGTGAAACCCTCGGCAAGATGATGGCAGGTGTTGCAGCATGAGCGAAGAAAACAAACTTCTAAAGGAGATCATGTCGGGTTCACCGATGCGAATCGCCCTTTCGGTGCTCCTCGGTTTCGCTATCGGCTCGGTGTTCATGGCTGTTTTCAATGAAAACGTTGTTGACTCATACGCCACACTTTTTTCAAACCCTGGGCTAACCCTTCAGTTGGCTGGCCAAACGATTGTTGATGGTTACGGTGCCCTCTTCAATGGCTCAATCATCAACCTCAACGCAGACAACCCAGTCAGCATGTTTCGCCCAATCACCGAAACTTTGCGACTTGGCGCTCCGCTGATCATGGCGGGTCTCGGTGTCGCACTTGGTTTCCGAGTTGGTTTGTTCAACGTTGGTGGAACCGGTCAGCTCATTATGGGTTTACTCGGCGCTACCTGGATTTCAACTCGTTTGGAACTGCCTTGGGGTTTGCACATGGTTGTTGCCCTAATCGTGGCAGTGATTTTCGCAGCCGCCACCGGTGGTCTGGTCGGTTTCCTAAAAGCCAAGACCGGCGCTCACGAAGTCATTGTGACCATCATGTTGAACTATGTGGCAATTGACCTGTTCACATTCTTCCTGCGCACCCCGAGTCTCCTGCTTGAGGAGGGCGGCGGTGGAAACCCGAAGTCAGATGCACCGGCGCTGACCGCACAGTTCCCGAGACTGCTCGGAGATCAGTTCGGATTGAACATCGGAATTATTTTGGCGATAGCAGCAGCAGTTGTTTACTGGTGGCTCATGGAGCGCTCAACCATTGGTTATCGCTTCCGCATGGTTGGTCACAACTCAAACGCAGCCCGTGCCGCCGGTATCAGCGTTGAACGAACCTACGTTTGGGCGATGGCCGCCTCAGCTGCCTTTATTGGTTTGGCTGCCGCCAACCAGGGGCTCGGAGCTACCAGCGGTCTAACATCTAGCATTCACGCCAACATTGGTTTCGACGCCATTACGGTAGCTCTGCTCGGCGGATCTCGCGCCGGAGGAGTAGTTATTGCCGGACTGGTTTTCGGTGCCTTCAAGGCAGGTTCGCCAACCATGCAGATTCTTGGCGTATCTCCAGAAGTACTAGGAATCGTTCAGGCCCTAATCGTGCTCTTTATTGCGGCACCACCACTGATTCGCGCAATCTTCAAACTACCTAAGGCAGAGGTTAAGTAATGAGCAAGCTCGAAGTAACGCCCGGAATGTTTTCCGGTGCAGAGGTTCGTCCTAGTTGGAAGACTCCTAGCGTCTTAACTTTCTTTGGTCTTTTGGTGATTGTCGCTTTTGGGTTCTTAGGTAAGCCTGGCGACGTAACCTACAACCTCAGCAACAAGGGAGACATCTTCTCGGTGCCAGACATCGTTGTTGGCTCATCCTCGGTAAACATTCTGTTTGGGTCACTAATGTTGGTGGTTGCTGGAATTTCGGTTTGGCTAACAATTCAGGCCAAGCGCACTCCAGCTTGGCTCACACTAATTGCCGGTCTCATTGGAGCAACTGCACTGCTTGGTTGGCTCGCTGCTGGGAACGTGGTGCCAGTTTCCTTCATTCTCGGCTCGGCAATTGTCCTCGCTGTACCAATAATCCTTGGAGCTCTCGGCGGCCTGATGTCGGAGCGCGTGGGTGTGGTCAACATTGCTATCGAAGGTCAACTTTTGACCGGTGCTTTCATGGCTGCAGTTGTTGGAACGATCACTCACAACCTTTGGTTCGGTCTGATCGCGGCCATGGTTGCCTCGGCGGTTTTGTCGATGGCGTTGGCTTCACTCGCAATCAAGTACTTGGTTGACCAAATCATCATCGGTGTGCTGATCAACGTTTTGGTAATTGGTATCACCAACTTCCTCTACTCGCAGTGGCTGGCAAGTTCTGGTGAAGAAGCAAATTTCCCAGGCACTTTCGACATCATTTCGATCCCTTACCTAAGCGGTTTGCCGATTATTGGTCCAGCACTATTTGAGGCGCGAATCACCGTTTACCTCACCTTCGTGCTAGTTCCATTGGTCTGGTTCGTTCTTTTCCGCACCAAACTCGGTCTTCGAGCTCGCGCAGTTGGCGAGCACCCAACCGCTGCCGACACCGTTGGAATCAACGTGGCACGCACTCGTTTCTGGTGGGTCACCACCGGTGGTGCAATTGCCGGACTCGGTGGAGCAGCATTAACCATCGGAAACGTTGGTGCGTTCGGTCGAGAAATGTCTGGTGGTCTCGGCTTTATCGCGCTCGCGGTAGTGATCCTCGGCCGTTGGCAGCCATTCTATGTTTCGGCCGCAGCGCTACTCTTTGGATTCGCAATTATCTTGCGAGTTTGGGCGAATGGTGTTGCACCGGGCATTCCAACCGACTTCATCACCATGGTTCCTTACCTGGTAACGCTGATTGCAGTGGCTGGTTTTGCTGGCAAGGTGCGAGCGCCGGCAGCTTCCGGCCAGCCTTATATAAAGGGTTAGTTACTTCTTTAGAAGGTTGTAACCACTAAGTAGCAGAATTATGGCTACCGGAATTAGCGTCACATAGTTGAGGCCCTCGAAAGCAATTGCGGCCAGGATGGTTCCAGCAATCGCTCCACCAAAGGCTCCCGATAACTGCATGCTGGAGTCGCTCAAGCCTTGAACGTTGGTCTTTTGTGCTGGCGGCAGGGTAGAGGTGAGTAGCGCCGAACCAGAAACCGTGGTCGCGCTCCAACCGAGACCTAGCAGGAACAACCCAAGAGTCACCTGATCGTGGTTGTGGCCAGCAGTAGCTGAAATTACCAGCGAAGCGATGTAGATGAGCTGACCAATAAGCACGGTTTGAATTTGACCCAGTTTGTCGGCTAGCCACCCGAAAATCGGTGAGAAGGCGTACATTCCCGCGATGTGGATTGAAATTACAAAACCGACGATGGCTAGGGTTGCTCCGTCATGAGTCATGTGAACCGGCGTCATCGACATCACAGCAACCATGACCATGTGACCAAGGGAAATTGACGCAATTGCGTAGGCGGCCCGCGGGTAAGCCTTCAAAGTGTCGATTGCGGTCTTTAGTGAAACCTTTGGTTTCGGGCCGGAGGAAGCTTTTGCCAGTGATTGCGCGGTTTTGAGGGGGTCTGGCTTTAGTCCGAAGAAGAAAACAGCGCTCGCCAGTAATTGGGCGGTGATCGTGATCATGAATGGACCGGTCATGGTTGGAAGACCGAGTGCATTACCAATGACTTCACCTGGACCGAAAAGGTTTGGGCCGATTACGGCACCAAAGGTTGTTGCCCAGACCACGAGCGAGAGGTCGCGGCCGGCTTTCCCCTGATCTGGTAGGTCGGTGGCAGCAAAGCGCGCTTGAAGACCAACCGCTGAGCCTGCGCCCATCATGAAAAGAGCAATCAGTAAAAGGGGAAAGAAGCGAATTCCAGCTGCGGCGATTACCAGGGCGGCACCGCTGATGGCCAGAGCAGCGCCGCTGGCCAGTGCCACACGTCGTCCACGTTTATAGGCAAGTCTGGCTAGAGGAATCGCCCAAACTGCAGCGCCAAGAGTTGAGAATGTAGCTGCCGAGCCACTCCAAGTTTCAGAGCCGGAAAGATCGGCTGCCAGGAGTGCCCCAATCGAAAGGGTGGAGCCGAGCCCAAACCCGCTTAGTACCTGACCAAGGGTCAGAGTTCGGATGGTTTTTCGCTGTAAATCGGCAATTTGAGTGGCATCCACCCCGCCAGCCTACGCCTATCTCGGTAAACTTGAAGTTCTATAGTTTCGTAAGGTGAAGATGTCGCAAAAACCGCTAACCCTAGCCGAAAAGGTTTGGAGAGACCACTTGGTGGTCAAGGGCACTGATGGCGCTCCAGACCTGTTGTACATTGACCTTCACCTCGTTCACGAGGTAACCAGCCCACAGGCTTTCGATGGACTGCGCATGGCTGGGCGACCGGTTCGTCGGCCTGATCTCACCATCGCCACCGAAGACCACAACACCCCGACGATGGACATCGACAAACCGATTGCCGATTTGACTAGTCGCACCCAAATTCATGCTCTTCGCGACAACGCGAAAGAGTTCGGAATTCGAATCCACTCGCTTGGCGACATTGAGCAGGGAATCGTGCACGTGGTTGGTCCGCAGCTTGGGCTCACTATGCCAGGGCTTACCGTCGTTTGCGGTGACTCACACACTTCAACGCACGGTGCTTTTGGGGCTCTTGCCTTCGGCATCGGAACCTCAGAAGTTGAGCACGTGCTAGCCACTCAGACTTTGCCACTCAAGGCTTTCAAGACCATGGCAATCAACGTTGAGGGCACACTGCGCCCGGGCGTCACCGCAAAAGACATCATCCTTGCAATCATTGCGAAGATTGGCGCCAGTGGTGGTCAGGGTTATGTTCTTGAGTACCGTGGCTCGGCCATTCGTGCCCTTTCCATGGAAGCTCGCATGACCATCTGTAACATGTCGATTGAAGCCGGAGCTCGAGCCGGAATGGTAGCGCCGGATGAAACTACTTACGCCTACCTTAAGGGTCGCCCACACGCACCTGAAGGCGCTGATTGGGACGATGCTGTTGAGTACTGGGAGACTCTGAAGACCGATGAAGGTGCCGAGTTTGACGCAGAAATTTTCATTGACGCCGAACACCTAGACCCATTCGTAACCTGGGGAACCAACCCTGGTCAAGGCGTCTCGCTTCTGGACAAAGTTCCGAGCCCATCAGAGTTTGACGACCCGAACGAACGTGCCGCTGCCGAACGCGCACTTGAGTACATGGACCTTAAGGCCGGCACCCCAATGAAGTCGATCAAGGTCGACACCGTGTTCCTCGGTTCTTGCACCAACAGCCGCATCGAAGACCTTCGCGCTGCTGCCGCAGTCATCAAGGGTCAGAAGAAGGCCGAGCACATTCGCATGTTGGTTGTGCCAGGGTCTGCCAGAGTGCGCATTGAAGCCGAGGCAGAAGGTTTGGATCAGGTGTTCAAAGACTTCGGTGCCGAATGGCGTTTTGCAGGTTGCTCGATGTGTCT
>JBJORE010000005.1:0-17853 GCA_046049565.1 Actinomycetota bacterium | reverse complement strand
GCTTCTTTATTGTGGACTCCGGACTTTGGTGTCGCCTTGGTGAAGGTTTCCCATTCCTGAGCCAGGAGTTCTGCAACTCGCTCTGGGTTTAGTGGTCGGCTAGTCTCTGGGACGTTACGCCAACCAGCTGGATCGTGTTTAGTTTCGTTCTTCGCTGGACAAATTTGAATCACTCCATTCGAGAACTATTCTCCCACGCCTTTTGATTTAAACCTAGTTTGGTGAGCTCTCGAGAAAATGTTTGTACCCCGACTTTTTGCCGGGGTACAAGCATTTTCGAGAATTACTTAGCCAATGCTTAGGTTCCACAACACTCTGGTCGGAGTGATCACAAAACCGTTTGGCTTCTGTCGCGCGTAAGTGGTTGGCCAACGACGATCTCGTGTTACAACTGCCGTAGCTTTGATCGATGCTCCACTGGCAAAGTATGCGTAAGCATCTTTATTGAGAGCACATGCCGCCGAGTTGGTGAAGTTCTTCGGCGCCAGGTAACCGGTCGCTCCATACTTCTTACCCTTGGCAGCAAGAGCCAAGTAAGGCTTAGTGACCGCGGCAATTGAGGCCGGGGTTTCCTTGGTCTTATCTGTAATTGGCTTCTTCTTACTGTCCAAAGCTGAAATACCAAACACCGTCGAACAAGTCTGAGTCTTTGTAACGCCGGCTTGCTTGTATTCAATCGTTACGTCAGCCTTTATCGGGCCAATGTAAAGGCCTTTAGAAATTGGCTTGACGGTAAAGGTTTTCTTTTTGGGGTCAATTGCCACAATGAATCCCACGCCACCTTTACTCAGGGTTCCACCCGTGCGAGGTAGCCCAACGGTTACAGATGGGTCGTTTTGAACATAACCATCAGGCACAACAGCATCTGTGTGACTTGCAGTTAGGTCAAGGATTACCGGAGTAGCTGCGTTATAGCCCGCATTACCTGGCTGAGAAACCTGCACTCGACAGTTATATGCCGAAGCTGGTGGTGTTGGTGGCCCTACCAAATCAGCTTGCCAGGTCACCGTGCCGTCCTCTTCGACCGTACAACTTGGTTCACCGGTTAGCGGTGGAATAACCTCAAATACAGGCGCTAATCCCGAGCTAACCGTGGTGGTCAACTTGAATCCTCGAGGGTCATCTGTGACCGCTGGAGCGCTTGCAGTGAGAACCTGGTTTGACTTCAGTGCAACGAAGGTTTGAAGAACTTTCGATGCCAATGCTCCAGTTCCAGAGGATGCCCAGACCTTACAGGTTCCCGCGCCAACCAAAACAAGCTCATTTTCAGCAGTAGCGTAGCAAACGGTAGGGGTGTCGGTTCCGAAACTAATCGGCAGATTCGCAGCCGAACTCGCTAGGGGTTCAAGATCGATAGCAATCGGTGTCACTGGAATGCCAGCCAGGATATTGCTTGGCAGGTTGAACAAAGTCAGGTTTGATCCCGCGGTCAAGGTGGCAAGCGTTAATTCCTTCGTTGCAAAGTAACCGTTCTCATTCGTTAACTTCACGGTAAACGTGAAAGTACCCTTGACGGTTGGTGTTCCAGTAAGTTCTCCGGTATCAGGGTCCAATGTGATGCCGGCTGGAAGTGAACCAGAACTTATACTCCACGCTCCAGAAGCTGGGATGTCACCTGAAGTTCCATCCTCAAACTCTTGCGATGCCGAGTACGAACTACCCAAGAAACCTGCAGGAAGCATGCGTCCCGTAGTTATTGCGGGTGGGAGACCAATCGTAATAGTCTCTAACTTGCTTCCTACCAATGAACCCGAGTCAGTGACCGACACCTTGACTACGTAAACACCTTCAACACTTGGCGTTCCTGAAATCAGACCGGTGCTTGAGTTGATAGTTAGCCCATCTGGAAGACCAGTGGCGGTCCACGTTCCGGCTGTGGTTGGAATTGTGGATGGGCTGGTAGCGGTAGCTGTCTGAGGGTAACTGAATGAATTACCCTGTGCGCCCAGAGCCGAAGACACTGTAGTAATTATTGGCAAGTCACGCACCAGAATCGTCAACTGCTTGGTCGCGCTGAAGCCGATGATGTCGACAACCTTCACTGTTACCGAATAACTTCCCACGGCTGCCGTTGGAGTTCCAGTTATAAATCCAGTAGCAGTGTTGAGGGTAAGTCCCGTAGGCAGAGATCCGGAGGTGATGGACCAAGCACTTGATGTTGCAATCGGATAGGTTCCTGGCTGGCCAGCAATCCTCAGATCAGTTACGAGCAAGTTGCGACCAACGGTTGCGAAATCGGCCGGAGAGGTGATTGATGGCGCAGCCGCGACCTGCATCACAATCACCTTTTCGGTGATGGTTCCATTACTGTCTTTGACCCTAAAGGTAACCGAGTAAGTTCCAGTTGTACTTGGCGTTCCGGAAAGCTGACCTGTTACGGCGTCAATCGAAATGCCTGCTGGCAATCCGGTTGCTGCCCACACGTAATCTGGTGCCGTTGCCGCGGTTGGAATTGTTGCTCCAGATCCTGCGGATGCAGCCAACTTGTAATTTGTTGAGTTTGGAGTTCCAGTAGACAACGTCGGCAACGCCGTGTTCACCAAAGAGTAAGGGAAACTCGAGGTGGTAATCGTCGGTGCGTTGTAAACGGCGAAGGTGAAAGTTTTCTCAGCAGTCAAACCAAAACTGTCGGTTACAACAACCGTGAAGCTGTTGCTCGCTGCAGACTGTGGAGTTCCCATAATCGCGCCGGTATTTGGGTTTAACCAAAGTCCGCCAGGAATCGTGCTTCCCGACTTCAGTGACCATGCGCCAGAAGTTGGAATTGTTCCAGTGCCACGAGTGACCACCTGATTCACAGTGTTCATTGCGCGGTTTACAGCTCCCGCAGGTATGACCGCATTGGCGTTCAAGGTAACCGTACCTGCGGTGGTCTGCGCACCAGTTTGAGTACTGGCAAAGGTAATGGTCTTGCTCGCTGCGTTCACAGCAGTCAAGGTGTAAATACCGTTGTAGCCAGCCGGAGCCATTCCAGCAATCGTCACAACATCCCCAACCGAAAGGCCGTGGGTATCGGTGAGGGTTAGAGTTACCGCGGTCCCGGTGCCGGTAGCTGCAGTCGTTGCTCCCCCCTTAGCGATGTAGCTGTTCAAAGTGGTGATGGTCGGTGGTACAGCGACGGTTAAGTGTTCGACCTTGGATGCAATTAGGCCATACAGGTCGGTGTAGGTAACCGTGTAATCAGCGTCAATCTCAGCTATTGGTTTTCCGGTTATTTGTCCGTTGGAGGTGTTGAAGGTCAAACCGGTGGTAGCTGGATCAAGTGCGGGCGAAATACTCCAGAATGGTGCGGCTGCCGCCGTAGCGGTTCCAGTAACGTTTGCAGTCAGTCCGGTTCCAGCGACAGTGAAAGTTCTGTCCCCAGTCACGGTGATGCGTGCATTCGAAAGGTTGAACTTAGAAGCATCGGTTCCAGTTAGTCCAGATATGGTCACTAGCTGACCGTTTGCCAGACCGTGGTTGGCGCTCGATGTGTATGTCTGAGTGGTGCCGTCACCTGTTGCAGTAATTGAAGTTACCGACTTTGTGGTGGCTGTCGACGTACCCGCGGTGAGAGTTTGTGCGAATGGAGTGCTGGTCAGGTTAGTGATCAACTTTTTCCAAACGCTTGGATTCGTCGTAGTGATTACAGGAGGAGCAATCAAAACGACCGTATAGCTCTTCTCTGCGCTCACCAGACCATTAGCGTCTGTGAATTTCACACCGAAAGTAAGGTTAGTGTTTGCCGTACCAGTCGGGGTTCCAGAAATTGCACCAGTTGCAGGGTCCATTGTTAGACCGGCCGGTAAAGATCCAGACGAAATTGCGAATGTACCCGCAGTCAGTGCAGTCGTCGGAGTAACGGTGATGTTGGCAGAAGTTTCCTGGTTGTAAGGAGCCATCGCTGCACCTTGAATCAGGGTGATGTTGGTGGCCAATTTTCCAGTTACTGTGTCTGGAAGCACATCTGGGATCTGATTTGCGGTCCAAACTGGAGCAGTGCCTACCCAGACTGTAAAGGTCTTGGTATCACTCAAAGAGTTGCCGTCGTTTACCTTTACCTTGAAGGTGGTCAACAGGCCGGTTCCCGAAAGGATTGGGGTTCCAGTAATTGCACCGGTTGAGGCGTTTAGGTTCAATCCGTTTGGAAGTGTAGTTCCCTCCGCCAACTCGTAGGTGGTTAGGTTAGCGGTACCTGGTGCAACATCGATCTGCATCGCCGAGTTTGGTGCGGTACCGACCGCGGTGCCAGCTACGAGTGCTGGGAATGCGCTTGCACTGAGGATGCTAGGTGCATCAACGATGTTGATTCGAAGGGTTTTTGAAACCTTCACCCCGAGCGAATCGGTCATTGACACTACAACGCTATAGGAGCCACCAACCAGCGGAGTTCCGGTAATTGTTCCGTTGCTGGTGTTGAAGGTAAGTCCGGCAGGTAGTCCGGTTGCCGACCAAGCTCCTGAAACGGGCAACGTTGCATTTGGCGACAAAGTGTAAGTTTCCACAATTGGCGCCATGACCGCATCGGAAACGAGTTGGATAGGCGACGGGGTGGTGATCGCACTAGGGGTTACAACTGTGATGTTTACGACACGGGTAGCCGAAGTGAGGATTGCCGAGTCAATTACGGAAATCGAAACGGGGTAAACGCCCGGCGCTGCCGTTGTCGTTCCGCTAATGACTCCGGTAGTAGCGTTGTAGGTCAAGCCGGTTGGTAGACCAGTCACCGACCAAGCGTTGGCAGCCTTCAACGCAGTAGCCGTTCCGAGTGTGGCCTGGAGCGTGATCGGAGTGATTGCAACGTTTTGACCAACATTTCCAAGTGTGGAAGTTGCCACGCTAGGACGAGCCTTGATCACCCAGTCAACAGTCTTGGAGACCGTGTACCCCTGGTCGTCAAGGAGAGAGATAGTAATTGGGAAAGTTCCAGCTCTCGTTGGAGTTCCCGACATGACACCGGTTGCCGAGTCAACGGTTACACCATCTGGTAATCCGGTAACACGCCAAGTTGCACCCACTGTAGCTGGGTCGATCCAATAAAGAGTATTGCTGAAGCCTCGGGTGTAAGTCTGGCTTTGAGTGAGTGCTACTCCAAGAGTTCCCGCGGTTGGAGCCGTTGTAATCACCGGTGGTGTGTGGAACACGAGACGAACCACGTGAGTGTCAGACAACCCCGCAGAGTCGGTCACCTTGATTGTAATTGGGAAGTACCCAACGCTCGCGAAGTCGGCAACCGTTACCAATCCGGAAATAACTCCAGTGTTGGCGTCCAAGGTCAGCCCAGAAGTTGCAAGGTTTGCAGCCCCAGAAGTAATTGACCATGCTCCAGTCGCAGGCAGCTCAGCAGTTCCTCTGGTGAAGGTAGGCACGAACTGACATTGTTCACCCAAGGTGCATGGGGCAGCAATCGTAAACGCATTTGCGCCGGTGTTTGCATTGGTGATTGTGGGCGGTGCGCCAATTGACAAGGTGAATATCTGTACCGCACGACGGTTATCGGAAGCTGTGTAGGTAACAGTAATTGTGTTTGTGCCTGCCGATGTTGGGGTACCTGAAATAACTCCGTTGGTTGCGTTATAAGTTACTCCATCTGGAAGGCCACTCACCGTCCAAGGGGCAGACTTCATCGTTGCACTACCAGCCGTACCGGAAAGTGTGAAGCTGTAAGCAACCGCAGTCTGACCGCCTGGAAGTTCGGTGGTGGTAATCACCGGTGGCACAGCTAGAACGGTTGCACTAACTGTGCTAAATACCTGCGAGCCCGCTAGGTCTTTCACCATGTAAACCACAGGATCGGCAGTTCCGCTCCATCCTGAAACGGGAGTGAAGGTCACGGTGCCATCTGCTGCTAGCGCATAGGTTCCCTTGCTGGCAAGTGCAACAGATGTTAGCGAACAGTCTGCAATTGCGGCAGCGGTAAGTGAACCTGTTCCAGTCACATTTGCGGTTAGCCCAGTGCCAGCGACTGTAAATGAGGTGGCAGTGATAACAGTGATTTTGGCTCGAACAACATTGAAGCGGGCAGAATCATTTCCGGTGAAACTGGCCACGGTCACATACTGTCCCGTGTACAAACCGTGTGCTGCCGCTGAAGTATAAGTCTGAGTAGTGCCATCGCCAGTAACCGAGAGACTGGCAACAGTTTTGGTTCCAGCAAGTGGACAGAGCTTCACGGTGCTTGCATCGATGCTGGTGTTTGCGGCCGCGGTGTCATTGCTAAGAACGTTAACCGTAGGTAGATCCTGGAAGTCACCCATCATGGAATCGGCTAGTGCCGTCGGCGCGGCAGTTACGGCAGCGGAAATAGTTGCGTAGGCAGTTTTTGGAGTCGCGTAGTTATCAGTGATCGAATACGTAACCGATGGTACCGGCCCTGAGTACCCTACCGCCGGGGCGAAAATTACAGTTCCATTCGTGGTGTTTACGTAATAGGTTCCTGCCGTCACCCCGCCCTGAATCATTGTGAGCCCGGTGCCTGCTGTGGTGGGTGCAACGTACAGGTTTGTTGCAGGGTTCAACAACTTGATTGTGCTGTTGTTCCATGTTGATGTGGTTGTCGGTAGATCATTTGTTGTGACGGTAATCGTGGTTAGGTTTCCTGCGCCGATGTTGAAACCAGCGTTGACGACGTCGTTAGCCGCACCACCCTGGGTGTGATACACGGCGGTAGCAACTACTTCGCTTCCGAGGGCCACTGTAAATGCGGCCGAATTCAAGCTTGCGAGAGCAGCAAAGTTGACGGTTGCGGTAGTGGCGGTTCCGCCATTTATGGAAACCGATCTTGCGTCTCCAGCAATCACCTCTGCTGAGTTGGCAGTGGCGGCTTGCCCTGCAATATCGAAGAGATTCAACTTGTAACTACCGACCAGAACATAGCCGAAATCGAAGAACCCGTTTGAGTCGGTGGTCACGTCGATCGCCTGTCCGTCCGAACCCAATAGTGCCACCGGAGGTGTGGCATTGCTCATGAGCGTAACCTTGGCTCCAGCAATGTTGCGCTGGGCGGCGCCGGAAAGTCCGTTGGTAACCGTACCTGAAACTCGGGACCCAAACTGTGCTGCTGTGGCTGGAGTAATTGTTGCACTGGTCGTTGCGGCGGCGTAGTTTGTAGGACTTGCGTTACCAATAGTGGTTGAACCTACGGCGCTAAATGCAGCAGTTTGGTTGGAGCCTGCCGAATAAATGTAACCACTTGGAAGGTTAATTTTTGCTGTCAAAGAAAGACAGAGTTGAGCTGGCGCGCTTACAACGGAAATTTTTCCGATTGGAACCACCTGGGTGCCTCGACTGGCAAAGTCAACGATGAAGGTTGGCTTGTCTCCCACTTGATCGGACGACAATCCGGTTAGATCAACTGTTGCATTCTGGTCTAGAGGTATGTTTTGCCAGGTGCGACCGTTACTGGTTACTGGAAGTCCGCCTTCGGTGAAGACACTGAGCTTTGCACCGGTGTAATCGACACCGGCTGTCACTCCATTGAGCACGAAGTCTCGCCATTGAATGATTCCTGAAGAAGCGTCACAGGTCATTCGCGGAACAATCATCTCACCGGAGAAAGTTGCCCGAGTTGGAGGCTGGGCACAACCAGTGGCTCCTGTGGAGACCTCAACCGGCGTAATGATTCCATTGTCACCGTTGGTCCAGGCACAGTTTGGGTTAGATGGATCCTGCTGAATTGTGTAGGTGAGAGTAACGGTTTTGTATGAATAGTTTGTGCTGTCGGTGTAACCGCTGCAACGTCCGGTAACACCGGCGGTTGCCGAGACAACCGAATAATCAAAGCAGTGAACTTTCCCAGTATTCCAAGAAGTCCAAAGCACTCGAGAACCAACGGTCAGTGGGTTGTTCGAATAAAGTGCAGCCCCATTCATGTGGCTCGTCATGAAAGTGTTTGCCGGGATTTCAACTCCCACAAAGTTGAAACACTTTGCAGTTGAGTTATACGCAAAGCACATACCCTCAGCCTCACCCGAAGCGTTTGGTTGGGTCCACATCTTGGTAATAGTTGCCGATGCCTTGAAGTCACCGGCCGACCAACCTGGGCAAAGGCCAAGGGTTCGAGAGTCGATACAGATTCCGGCTGAACCCATGTGCCCGTAGATTAAACCGTTCTGTACCTTCAGACGCGCCTGGTAGTCACCAACTGGAACGCGACTGGTCGTAGGAAGTGCAGTCGCACAAGGAGCGCCGTTTCCGTTGTTTGCTAGGTAGTTGTAGCAAAGTACCGACTTACCTGCGACATCCCATGCGAAAAGCATTCCGTTAACGCCGATCTGACCAGCGATTCCTTCCGAGCTGGAACCGTTGGTTGATACCGGATGCCATGCGGTCGATTTAGAACCGCCACAAAGTTCGGGGTTTGCCACATCACGAATGTCGAGGCATAGAAAACCAATTCCAGAACTGTCGCCATTTGGAAGCCAAAGGTGGTTGTAGGTCTGATCTACAAACTCGAAAGAGTTGTTTGAAGTTCCCATGCTTAGTCCCGCTAGGGAAAATGGCCACTTGGCAGCGTTACAGCTAGCACCAGTAGACATTAGGCGACAGTCCACGGCTGCCGGTGTGGAGTGATGATAGGTGTTAAACATGTAACCGCGGGTATCGAAAGCGACGTCGTATCCGTCACCACTTCCGGCTGCTGCGTTTAGCGTGCTGGCTCGCTCAACAATAGGTACCGAACGCGAAACAATCTGGTTTCCTTGCGAGGTCAAACCACCTGAGTTCACCGGACCGGTTGCCTTTACCTTTTGTACAGCACTCCAGTCGCTTGGATTAGAAACCCAGGTGGTGCCATCTTGCGAGTAACTCAGTACCCAGCCGGCTGGTGCAATTACGTCGTCTACAGAAGTGAGTGTGACCTTGGTTGGGTCGATTGTTTGGATTACTTCCTGCATTGCAGAGTCTGTTGCGCTGATCTGCGGCATGGTTGTCACTAGGTTGAGCTTTCCGCCAGGCGCTACAGTAGACGGCGTCACCGTGGTGGTGATGGTCGTTTGCCCTGCTGCGTTTGCTCCGGAAATTCCGGTGACGGTGACTAACGTAGCCACGACGCTTACTACAGCTAGGTTTGCTACGAATTTTGAAAGTTTGGAACCCCAAGTGAACATTTCAAAATATTCGCACCTGTACTACCGGTCTAGTTGGAAATGTTCGCTGCTATGAACATAAATTGGCTAGTGTTCTCGGTTGATTTTGTCGACACTCGCGTTCTTTTGGGCGAGCAATATTCCAAAGACCACTAAAGCACCACCGACTGCCTGAAGCCAGCCAATTGATTGGGAAAGCCAGAGCCACCCAAAGAGGAAAGCAAATACCGGTTCGGCGGTTTGGGTGATACTCACCTTGGCTGCTGTTGTCAGCTTGAGCGCGATAAAACCCATCGCCATTGGTGCAAACGAACCCATTACGGTTAGCCAGGCCAGCGGCACCCAGAGTGGAACCTCGAGTGCTTGAAGGTTGCCTGTGAGACTCACTATTTGCCCAAGGTCGAACGGGCTGGCTTTGCCACCATTCACGATTACCCAGAAAACACTCGAGATCAGCATTGTGTAAAACATGGTCGATAGCGGATCGCGAGTTAGCCCAGAATGTTGACCCATTAGGAAGTAGAACGCGAGCAAGACTGCTGCCAAGAATGCGTAGAACACACCTTCCGGATTTAGTCCTCCAGCCCAAATTTGGCTGACCACCAGAAGACCGCTGAGCACCAGGGCAACGCCATACCAAAAGGGCCTCGTGGTTTTTTCTTTGAAGATAATTCGAGCAGCGATCGGCACAATGATGATTGCCGTGTACTCAAAAAGTAGAGCAATTCCGACCGGCAGGATCGATACCGCGTTTGAGTAAGCCCACTGCATGAGCGCCAAACCAAAGACACCAAAAAGAATCAGCATCGGAATCTCACGAAGGGTTACCCTGAAGGCCTTTGGGTTGGTGAAAAGCAAGACAGCTCCTGCCAGTAGAGCAGACACCGCAGAGCGAATCATCACCAGCTGATCGGCAGGGACACCAGCATGAACCACGACCGTGGTGGTGGAAGCGTTGAGCCCAAACAGGATGGCGCTGATGAACGCTAGGACGATGCCGAGACGTTCTGATTTAGGTGAGTTATAGATGGCGACGTCCTAGTTTGTGATTTCTAGGCGACCGGTGACTGTGCTTCCTCCGGTGACCTTTTGGGAAATCTTTTCGAAGAGTTCTTCGAATAGAGAAGTTTCGATAAGACCGTGTTTGTGAAGCAACCCCATCGCAACAAGCGGTGCTGCTCGAAGGTTACCGTCGGCAATCTTTACTGCAACTCCGTGACCGTCTTTAGTTCCGATTACGAATACACCTTCAGCCCCGAGCTTGGCTACGAAGCCTGCCTCCATAAGTAGGGTGTCTGCAGTTCCATGACCGTCGACCGCCCAGGCGTTGGCAAGCATGGCGTCTACTATTTCGGTGTCGGTTGCCGTGAATTTTCCAATCGCCCGAGCTAGGCCCTCAACGGTCAGGGTGTGAAGGGGTGCACCACAACCGTCTGCCGTGGTGAATAGAACTTTTTCACCCGAGTACTCTTCGATAACTTCGGTGATTAACTTCTGCAAGGGGTGTTCAGGGGAAAGATAGTTCTTCGTTGGGTAACCAGCCGCAACAGAAGCAGCCAAGAAGCCCGCGTGCTTTCCAGAGCAGTTGAAGTATTCGCGCTTCTGAGTTCCTGCAGCTAGTGCGGCCTCAACCCCGGCCGGCCAGGCAACCGGGCACTGCAAGTTTTCTAGAGAAAGCCCGGCGCCAAGAAGTATTTCCTCAACCAACTTTGCATGCTCGGCAGTTCCCTGGTGACTTCCGGTGGTGATTGCTAACTGCGCACCTGAAAGTTGCAAGCCGACCCTGCGAGCCGCAACCGCTTGAAGAGGTTTGACCGAACTTCGAGGAAATATGAGGCGTTTGGATTTTCCGATTTCGTCGATTACCTTGCCATCTGGGCCAACCAGCGCGGCGATACCCCAGTGGCGTGATTCAACTAGGCCATCGCGAACCAGTTCGGCCACAATTGCGAAGTCGCTGGCTTTTGGCCAAAGAAGTTCCAAGGTAAGGTCTTTTGCACTCATACGAGAAGTTTTCCACACTCCCTTTGTTAGCCTGAGCAAATGACGAAAAATCAGGGAATCGGTATTTGGTTCACCGCCACGGCTGTAACCTTTCTAACCCGCGCCCTACTATTCGCAACCTGGCAGAGCCGCAGCCCAGAGGTAATGGATTACTTGAACCTCAGCACAACCCAAATGGGTTTACTGGTGATGCTGTTTCCTGCCGGTGGTGTGCTCGGCATCTTTTTCGCAAGTTCTTTGATGAAACGCTTTGGCGTGGGCAGAATGACCATCATCGGCTTTACGCTCGGAGCCAGCTCTATGGCCGGGCTTGCCTTCACAATCCCTGCCGGCAATGTTTGGGCATCGGCGTTGCTAATCATCACGCTCGGTTTACCAATGGCGTTTGCCGACTTTGCCAGCAACTACGAGGCAACTGAGGTGGATAAGCGTTCGAAACGAAGCTTGCTACCACTGTTGCACTCAACCTTCGGTGTTGGAATGATGCTGGCTGCGGCTTTCAGTGGTTGGCTACTTTCAATCAAGATCGATCTTGGTATCAACTACCTGATCATTGCCGGGGTTTCTCTCGCTGGCTCAATTTGGGCTGGCTCGGCATTTCCAAAAGGTCACTTTGATGTTGCCGATGCAGCCGTCAAACATGAACATAAGAAGTTGGTACGTTTGGTCTGGACTGAAAAGCGGACTTTGATTATCGCTTTTATCGGAATCTCCTTCATCATCGCCGAACTCAGCGCCGGTACCTGGATGCCGATCGCCATGGAGAGTTCTGGTTTCTCGGCAGCCGCAGCCGCAAATGCCTTTGGACTGTTCTGGGTAGTGATTACACTCACGCGTGCAGTTGGCGGATTTATTGTTGACCGAGTTGGTCGTTTCGGAACCGTTTTGATTTCCACATTGGTCACCAGCGTGGGAATCAGCTTCTTTATCTTCGACTCGATTCTGCACCTGCCATACGTTGGCCTAGTTTTGTGGGCTGGTGGTTTGGCTCTCGGATTCCCTATGGTGGGTAATGCGCTGAGCGATAATGCCGAACGTTCCCCGATCCGAATCAACCTCTTGATCACGGTGGTTTACATCTCGAGCATTTCGGTGGGACCGATTTTGGGAGTACTCGGTCAAAGCTTCGGTCTATACATTGCCTTCTGTGTTCCCTTGGCACTCATGCTGGCATCCGCAGCGCTAAGCGCTTCAACGAAGCCGGAAGCCTAGACTCGCACTCCCCTGGCAGCTAAGCCCTCTGCATAGTCGTCGGCGAAGCGAAGTGAAACCACAAAAAGGGTGACGATTTGTCGAACCGGATTTTGCCTCACCCCTCTAGCTAGGCCAGCTTCGGTGATGTTCTTTGAAAATCCAATCACCAAGCCAATTGAATTAATGCTGAGTGCGATCAAGAGCGCGAATGAACGGGATCTTGTAATTCGTTGAATTAGGTCAACAATCTCAGAAGTCTTGGTGGTGATCGAGATGAGCGATGCCAGAAGGACGCCGACCACAATTGCGACGCTGTTGTTGGCACCTTGTAGAAAGCCGTTGAAGATAATCTGCGGCACAAGCACAATGGCGACCAAAACCTTGATCTGCCAAAGTTGCTTCAATAGGTTGCGAAGGTTCAAGCCTGCGAGGAGATTACACACAACTAATCCGGCGATGAAACCTGCCGAAGTCACAAGGTTTTTCCCGAGCATTCCGAAGAGAGCAAAAGTGAACGCCAGCGCCAGCAACTTGATTCCGGCGGAAGTATTGTGAAGTGGCGAGGCCCCTGGGCGATAAAGGCTTATCACGAGCAGGCCTTTATGTATTCAGCGATAACCTGCTTGGGTGAACCCTGCTTTCGCACCTGTCCATTTTCGAACCAGACAACCTCGTTGCAAGTCGCAGCCAATTCAAGGTCGTGGCTGACCACAACCAGTTGTTGCAGCTCAAGCGAGTGAAGCAGTTTTGTGATTCGTTTGGTGTTTGGAAGATCAAGCAAGGTGGTTGGTTCATCGGCAACCAGAAGGCTTGGCTTGCGAACCAGGGAAGACGCCAGAGCCAGTAGTTGTTTCTGGCCACTTGATAGTGAGTAGCAGCTGATTTCTTGTAATTCAAGAATCCCCACCTCGGCAAGTGTGGCTTCGACACGAGTGCGAACTACGTCCTTGGAAAGCTTCTCATTGGTAAGTGAGAATGCAACATCCTCGAAAACGGTTGGCATCACCAGTTGTAGGTCTGGGTTACTGAAAACGAATCCGGTGTCTTTCGTGTTTGGAGCGAACCCATTCACCATGACTTTGCCGGAGGTTGGCTTGGCCAGACCGTTCAGAAGCCTGGCAAAGGTTGATTTACCAGAACCGTTGGTGCCAATGACGGCAACCGATTTGCTGGTTAGTTCCAGACTTACCTTGGATAAAGCGATGTGACCGTCGTAATTGACGGTCACATCTTCAAGCTTTATCCCGAAGGTCATTACTTGGTTAGAGCCTTTGGATAGGCCGCCTTCAACGCGACGAGCACGATCACCGAGATTGCTACCTTCACGGCGTCGCCAACCAAGAAAGGTAGGTTACCAATTGCCACAGCGAGAACCGGAGCCTGGTTTAGGTAGGCGAACCAGAGGATACCTGGAACATAGACGGCAACAATTCCGCCGAGCACGAAGGCTAGGGCTGAACTCACCGCTAGAGGAAGCTTTGGAAGGCTGCGAATGACTGCGCCAATCACCCAAGCACCGATCAACCAACCGATTAGATAACCTGCGGTTGGGCCTGCGAATACTGCAACACCGCCGCGGCCACCAGCCAGCAGCGGAAGACCGGCAAGAACTAGAACTTCAAATATAAAAATGGCAAGGGTTCCGCGGTAGCTACCGAGAACGGCCCCGGCAAGCATTACACCCAGGGTCTGTGCGGTCACTGGCACACCCGGCAAGATGTTTACGGCTGGCAAAAGACCGAGGGCGGCGATTAGACCAACAAAGATTGCAATGCGAGGGTAGTCGCGAAGTTCTAGTTTCATGTGGATTCCTTCCTGAACAGTGTTCAGGTTAGTATTACTTCATCATGAATGCAAGTCGCTACAGCAAGTCGGATGTGTTGTCCGCGGCCATGCGCCTACTCGATGAGGTGGGACTCCCAGATCTCACCATGAGAAAGCTTGCAGCCACCTTGGATGTTCAACCGAGCGCTCTCTACTGGCACTTCGCCAATAAACAGAGTCTGCTCGCCGAAGTTTCTAACACCATCGTCGGTTTTGCAAAGCCAGTTAGACCCAGACCAAGCTGGCAGGAAACCGCAGCACTTGAGGCTCTAGCAATTCGCGATGCTTTGCTTGCCTTTCGCGACGGAGCCGAAGTGGTCTCCAGCACATTAGCCCTTGGGCTTGGCGCTGATCATGCGCTGGAGCGCCTGGAAACCGCAATTGCCATCTACGACCGCGAGCTTGCTCACGCCACTGCCGAGTCGATTCTCTTTCTCGTGCTCGGTCAGGTTTGGCACGAGCAACAGCGCATGCAGGCTAACTCGCTCGGTGTGGTTGACAACCTAGACCTCGGCGGAACTCCTAATCTAGAGATTGGAATTCAGTTGATTTTGCAAGGACTTAGCGAGAGGGTAAAAGCGTGACCGAAAAAGTACAGGGACCAGCCAGCTACTTCCCATCAATCATCAAAAAGTATGGCCAGCCAATTGAGCACTGGATGTCGCTGCTCGAGCAAGTCAAAGACCTAAAGCACCTAGAGCAGGTCAACTGGCTAAAAAACGAGCACGGAATCGGTCACGGTCACGCCAACGCAATTGTTGCGGTTTTCCGAAAGAACCACGGGCTCTAAAGAAGCGCTGACACCAACCAGGTGAAAAGTGGCGCCAAGATGAGCGCCGGGAGCATGTCGGCAACGGCAACCTTGCGAAGGTTTAGAAGCCTGAGACCAATACCCAACATCAAGATTCCACCGGTCGCGGTAATTGCCGCCACCATGGCTCCAGGTATTCCAGCCCCACCGAAGTAAGCAATCGCGGTAAGTAAGCCCTGCCAAATTCCAACCGTGATTGCTGATGCAGCAACACCCCAACCGAGACTGGCGGCAAAGGCAATCGACGCGAAGCCGTCCAAGATTGATTTCACAACAAGTGTGTTCGAACCCTGACCGAGACCATCAGACATCGAGCCCAAAATTGCCATTGGCCCGATTGCGAAAATTAGCGATGCATCAACAAACCCGGTGATGAATTTTTGGCGACTTTCTGAACCCTGACTCTTTTTGCTGAAACGCTTTTGAAGCCAACCGCCGAACTTTTCCAGGCGATCCTCAATCTTGAGCAGGGAGCCGGCAATGCCACCGAACAGGATTGCAAAAATAACGATGAAGAAAGTGCCAGGGCCGGTAACCGCCTTGACGTAATCGCCATCGGAAAGCGACATCAGGTTGAGGCCGCCGAGCACGATTGTTATGAGCCCAAGCGAATCTGTAACCGTGCGGTTTGTCTTCTCCGAAAGCTTCGAGCCGAGCAGCACGCCAAGGAGAGTGCCAATCACAATGGTGGCGATATTGAAGATGGTTCCGAAGCCGATCACCAGAACAGTCTAGGTTTAGGTAACCCTTATTACTAACGATGAACCTTAGGCGTAGTCTGCAATTGCTGGGATAAACAAACTGGCAGAGGAAGGAACAAAGTGAAGGTTCAAGGAAAGGTCATCGTAGTTACCGGTGCGGGAAACGGCATGGGGCGCGATGTAACCCTGCAACTTCTAAAGGCTGGGGCTAGCGTTGCAGCAGTCGACCTCAACGAAGAAATGTTGAAAGAAACCGAAAAGCTTGCCGGTGGAAAATCAAAGCAACTTTCTCTGCACGTTGTGAATGTTGCAGACCTGGCCGCTGTAGAAAAGCTTCCTGCCGCCGTAATTGCCAAACACGGGCATGTTGATGGCTTGATGAACATCGCCGGAATCATCCACAAATTTAGGAAGGTTGCCGACCTTTCCTACGACGACATCCACCGCATCTTCAACGTCAACTTCTTTGGAACCATGCAGATGGTCAAGGAGTTTCTGCCTCACCTAAAGAAGCGCCCAGAAGCTCAGATCCTGAACGTGTCCAGCATGGGGTCGTATGTTCCAGTTCCTGGGCAAACCATCTACGGTGCCTCAAAGGCAGCCATGAAGTTGTTCACCGAAGGCTTGCGCATGGAACTATTCGGAAGCAACGTTGGAGTGGCGCTGGTTTTCCCAGGAGCTGTTTCCACGAACATTTCCACCAACTCAAAAGCAGTTACGGCAAAAGAAGCGGCCGCAATGGCTGAGAAGGCTGGCTCATTCAAGATGACATCATCGCCAGCTGCAGCGGCAAAAATCATCGAAGGCTTTGAGAAGAATTCTTACCACGGCTTTGCCGGCGCTGACGCGCAGATGATGGATCGCATCTCCCGCATCGCACCAGAACAGGCAGCGAAGATCATTCAGAAGCAGATGGCCGGCCTTCTAGCTGACTAACTAGTGTCCGGCGCGTTCTAACTTTGCGCCTTCGACGTCTACGTCTGGCAGCATTCGGTCGAGCCACTTCGGAATCCACCAAGCAGCCTTGCCAAGTACGGTAAGGGCAGCTGGCATAAGCAGCAGACGAACCACGAATGCGTCAAACAGAACTCCGGCACCGAGAGCGAAGCCGATTGGGCGAATCATCGTGCTCTCCGAGAACATGAATGAACCAAATACTGAAACCATGATTGAGGCAGCAGCCAAAACGACCGAGCGACTGAGCTTCAGTCCGTGGTTCACCGCTTCTCGTGGACTCAATCCGTGGACATAAGCCTCACGCATTCCGGTTGCGAGGAATAGCTGGTAGTCCATTGCCAAACCAAACAAAATACCGATCGAGATGCTCGGCAGGAAGTTCATGATTGGACCGGGGTCGTGCACATCGGTTAGGAAACCGAGCCATCCCCACTGGAAGATAGCCACGACCGAGCCAAGTGCTGCCGAAACCGAAAGCAGGAAGCCGGCACTGGCCACGATTGGCACTGCAATCGAACGGAACACCAAAATCATCAGGAGTATCGAAAGCAAAATCACCACGGTTAGATAGAGGGGCAAGACCGAAGACATTCGCTGGGAGATGTCGATGTTCATGGCTGCCAGACCGGTAACACCGATGTGGGCTGAATACTTCGAGTCAATCTCAGGTGCGAGTGCACGAATGTCGTACACCAGCTGCGTGGTTTCGATTTCCGATGGTCCGGTTTTTGGAACTAGCACGAACAGGTACTTTGTGCCATCGGACGAGACCGATCCTGGTATCGCAATGTCAACGTTCTTCAAAGTGTCTAGGCGCTCGGCAATTTCAGATTTGAAGGTGCTTTCGGCGTTTTCATCGGCCAACTTATTTGGCAAGGTCACGATTGTTAGAACCTGGCCGTTTGCACCAGGACCAAAAGCCTTCGAGATCAACTGGAAGGACTTGTACTGGGTTGAGTGCAGCGGTTCAGCGCTGCCATCGGGTAGGCCAAGGCGCATGCTAAAGAACGGAATAGCAACAATCGAAAGTGCGATGATGCCCGCGATCATAGTTACCCAAGGGTGACGAACCACCAGGGCAGGCTTTGCAGGGCCCTTTGCTTTGGCCTTAGCTTCCTTCTTGGTTTCCGTACCAATCTGGGCGCGCTCTTTCTTGGAAAGAGCCTTCATGCCAATTAGCGACATCAGTGCAGGGGTAAGCGTGACCGCCAGAATGATTGAGACGGCGATTGCCACGGAAGCCATGGTGCCCATGAGTCCCAGGAAGCCGACGCCGGTGATGTTCAGTGCGAGCAGG
>JBJORE010000004.1:0-18625 GCA_046049565.1 Actinomycetota bacterium | reverse complement strand
GCGGCATCGCCACTGGCGTGAACCGCCTGGTAGTAACGCTCGTGTAAATCCGCGAGTTTCCCCGCGGTGGTTGAATAGTCTGGCTTGTCGGCAGTCATGAAAGCAACGATACAACCAGATTCGCTGATTACGATTGTGCCAATGGACTTTTTCAAAAGCGCCCAAGTGGCCAAACGATTCGACTACGTCGGCCAAACCGGCTCAACCAATACCGATTTGGTGGCTTCTGCCACTGCTAATCCGAGCCTTTTTCCTCACCTGAGTGTTTTGGTGGCTGGCTCACAGACCGCTGGTCGGGGGCGTACTGGTCGAGCGTGGGTGTCGCCAGCCGGCAAGTCCCTCTCAATTTCCGTTTTGGTTCGACCAAGCGGTTTGAGTGTAGATAATTTTGGTTGGCTTCCACTGGTCGCCGGGGTTGCCATGCGAAGAGCGGTGCAAATCGCCTTGCCCGGGAAGCAAATTGGACTCAAATGGCCGAATGACGTCCAGGTGGAAGGCCTTAAAGTTTCTGGAATTTTGAGTGAGCTGCTGCCAGATCTAAGTGGCGTGGTCATCGGAGCTGGAATAAACCTGTCGCTTGAAAAAAGCGAACTTCCCATCGAAGCTGCGACATCACTCCTACTCGAAGGGTCAACAGTTTCACCAGACGATTTCCTTTCCAATTACCTTGGGTCTCTGGCTGAACTGCTCAACGATTTCGACTCGGTACCCGCAATAGTGCGCACCGAGTGTTCAACACTGGGACAAAACGTGAGAGCGATTTTTCCCGATGGCAGCGAACAGGTTGGCGAAGCTACCGGCATCGACGATTCCGGAAGACTTCTTATTCGGGTTTCCGGCCGAAACGAACCTTTGGCTGTGTCTGCCGCCGACATTCAACACCTGCGACACAATTAGTTGATGCTTCACTACGCTCGGTTCCGTCCAAGAATTACCAAACTCACATTGCCATGGGTTTGGTTGGGGCTGACCTGTGCCGGAATCAGCTTCGCCTCAACCTACAAACTTTCTGAGTGGATGACCTACACGGTTTGGGCCACCGCGGCGGTTTTAATTTTGATCCTTTTTGTTTGGCCCGCTCTCAGGTTTTCCGCCACTTACTTCGACATTCATTCGAGTGGTCTCTCGCTTCGACTAGGCCCCGGTGCGTCAAAACGAGTCGAGTTGGATTGGCCATCGATTTCTGGAATTACAACTTCTCCTCTAAAGGGAATCGTGGTTCGAACTAAAGAAGAAAACGAATACATTCTTCGTGGCTACTCCAACCAGAAGGCAATCGTGGCTGAACTGAACACCCTTCTTGGGAGAAAATAGACTTATGTCTTTTCGAGTGGGTGTAATTGGTGGCGGTCAGTTGGCTCGCATGATGATCGAACCCGCCCTAGCCATGGGTTTGGAAATCAAAGTCTTTGCCGAAAGCGAGGGCTCCTCGGCAGCCATGGCCACCACCCAGGTTGGCGATTACTCAAAAATTTCTGAGGTTCGCGAGTTTGCAAAATCCGTTGACGTGCTTACTTTCGATCACGAGCACGTTCCGCTAAGCGTATTGGAAACGCTCGAAGCTGAGGGATTTTCCGTTCAGCCGCCATCGAAGGCCCTCAGGTTTGCGCAGAACAAATTGCACATGCGTGCTCGACTTACGGAACTTGGCCTTCCCATGCCAGCCTGGGCAGAAGTCAAATCCGCGGACGAATTGGATTCCTTCATTTCTGAAAACGGCGGCGTTGCCATTCTAAAAACGCCCATCGGAGGTTACGACGGCAAAGGCGTCACCGTGGTTCGATCAGCGGCTGACGCTTCCGAATGGCTTGATAACATAAACAACTTTGGCGGAAGTCTCCTCGTTGAACAGAAAGTTGACTTCGTTCGAGAGCTGGCTCAACTTGTGGCTCGCCGCCCAAATGGGGAAATCAAGCACTGGCCGCTGGTTCAAACCGTTCAGCGCAACGGCGTTTGTTCAGAGGTGCTAGCCCCCGCTCCCAACGCCACGAAAGATCAACTCCTTCGCGCTGCCACGATCGCCGAGAGTGTGGCCAGTGGTCTTGGTGTAACCGGCGTCCTGGCTGTTGAAATGTTTGAGACTGCCGATGGTCAGTTCTTCATCAATGAACTGGCTATGCGACCACACAACTCCGGTCACTTCAGTATTGAGGGTTCGATTACCAGCCAATTTGAACAGCACCTTCGAGCCGTGTTGGACCTACCGCTTGGAAGTGCCGAGTCGGTGGCAAATCACGCCGTCATGGTGAATTTGCTTGGTGTGGATGACCAAAACGATTTCGTGAGTGTTTACCCGAAAGCCTTGGCTTCTCACCCAACCGCCAAGTTTCACACCTACGGCAAGTCGGCTCGTAAGGGTCGCAAGATGGGCCACGTGACGGTTATCGGCAACGATGAAGCTCAGGTTCTCGCCGAAGCCAACGCTGCCGCTAGCGTGTGCTTACAGGGTTAGCCAAGCCCCCGCGCCTAAACTTAATCCCTATGAGCACACCTGTTGTAGGCGTAGTAATGGGTTCGGATTCCGACTGGTCGGTAATGTCCGATGCAGCCCAAGCGCTTAAAGAATTTGGCATCGACTTTGAAGTCGAGGTCCTTTCCGCTCACCGCACTCCAGAACGCATGATTGAGTGGGGGAAAGCTGCAGCTGGTCGAGGCCTGAAAGTGATTATCGCTGGCGCGGGAGGAGCCGCCCACCTTCCCGGCATGCTGGCATCGGTAACCACACTTCCGGTTGTTGGCGTACCTGTGGCCCTAGCCAAATTGGATGGCATGGATTCACTGCTGTCGATAGTTCAGATGCCAGCTGGAATCCCAGTTGCAACCGTTTCTATCAACGGCGCACGTAATGCAGGAATCCTGGCCGCTCGCATCATTGGCACCACCGACCAACTGCTAGCGAAAAAACTTGAAGCTTTCACCGAGTCGCTGAAGGTGGCCGTGGCTGAGAAGAACGAGAAACTAAAATCTCAAATTTAGGACAACGCCGTAGCCCGTTTCGCGATCTGGAACGAGCCGATTCAAACCAGATGCAAAAGCGCGCCTGGTGGCTTTTGGTGCTCGGGGCAATTTTCCCTGGAACGGCACAACTGGTTGGCGGTAACCGCCGGCTAGGTCGTTTCGCACTTCGATTTACCTTAGCCAATGCGGCTCTCTTGGTACTAGGTCTAATCATTTTTCTGATCAACAAGAACTGGCTTGTCGCAATCGCAACTGTGCCATTTATTACCACCGTCCTCGGTTGGTATTTATGGTTTTTTGCGGCCCTATTCGCCTTACTAATGTTCGACGCGCTTCGTTTGGCGCAGCTCCGTCGAGTTGACGGCCGTCCCCGTTTATATCTCCTGCTCTCGTTTTTATTGGTTGGAACTCTTGGTACGGGTTCCATGGTTTACGCGGGAAATATCAGCACTTCAAGCGCTTCAGCAATTGGATCCATCTTTAACCAGGGCGGAAGCACCCAGCCTGTCGATGGCCGTTTCAACATTCTGGTTTTAGGTTCTGACGCTGGCAATGATCGTTTTGGAATTAGGCCTGACTCCATCTCCGTGTTCAGCGTTAGCGAAAGCACCGGCAAAGTTGCGGTAATCGGCATTCCAAGAGGTTTGGAGCACGTGCCATTTAGTGCAGATTCACCACTCTGGAAAGTGTTCCCGAATGGCTGGGATTGCCTCAATGAGTGTTTGATTAACGCCCTCTATAAAAAGGTGACCGACGAACATTCCGACCTTTACCCAGATGCCGAGAAACTTGGTTCAACCGCCGGGGTGGAAGCAACCAAAGACGCTGTTGAAGGTGTCACCGGACTCAAGATCACCAGCTACGTGATGCTTGAAATGCATGCGGTCAGTAAATTGATTGACGCGCTCGGTGGCGTCACGATCGACGTCAAGCAGCGCCTGCCAATCGGCGGGCAAGCCGATGACGCTTCCGACGCCAAGGGTTGGATTGAAGTCGGCAAGCAAAACATGAACGGCTACACCGCTCTCTGGTATGCCCGCTCCCGCCACACCACCTCAGACTTCGATCGCATGAAGCGCCAGAAAGAAGTTCAGGCTGCGATTCTGAAGCAAGTGAGCCCGGCAACCGTATTTACCCGTTTCCAGGAGATTGCTTCGGCCAGTAAGAGCTTGGTCAAAACCGACATCCCGAAAGACATGCTGCCTAAGTACCTTGAGCTTGCGAACAAGGTCAAAAAACGTGGCATGAAGGTTCTCGACTTGGTGCCGAACAACGGCTATCACCCAGGGAATCCCGATTACGCAAAGATCAAAGCCGACGTGGCCAAGATCATCTCTGAAAACAAGTAACAACTAAACTTCTTGAAGACATGAAAGACACGAGCGGAGCACCGGGCATGAGTACTGAAGAGTACGCACTCGCAAACGGGTTGAAGAAGGTTGGTGCGCGCCCGCCGCTAGGTCACTACATCAAAGACGCCTTTAAGCGAGTCGATTTCGCCTACACCCTGGCTAGTTACACCAGAGAAGCTGGTAACGCCAAGAGTCGTCTCGGTGGCTGGTGGAATGTTTTGCTACCAACTATTCAGGCTGCCACCTACGGTCTTATTTTCGGTTTGATTTTGGGCGCCAACAAGCCAGACAATTTCCTGCCTTTTTTGTTCACAGGAGTTTTTCTCTTCAGCTACATTCAGGGTTCGTTTACCGGTGGCGCAGGCGCGATTATCTCTAACAATGGTCTTGTCAAAAGTCTCTCGTTTCCACGCGTCCTACTTCCGCTCTCGATTGTGATGTCGCAGACTCTCACCCTGTTCCCGCAGCTTTTAGTGCTAGCGGTCATTCTGATTTCTGTTCAGCACACCATTAGCTTCAGTTGGCTGATGCTAATTCCACTGATCGCACTTTTGTTTATCTTCAACTTCGGTTTGGCGATGATCATGGCCCGCGTCACCGTGCATGTGCGCGACCTCAACAAGTTGGTTCCATTTATTTCGAGAATCTTGTTTTACGTCAGCGGTGTGTTTTTCTCGGTTGAAAAAATATTTAGCGCGGATAGTGTTTTCGCCCAGCTGATTCAGTTGAACCCTATTTATGATTTTCTAAACCTGGCCAGGAGTTATCTCGTTGTTGGCTATGCCCAACACCCTGAACAGTGGATCACCGTTTCGATTTGGTCTTTCGGCATTGCTGCCTTAGGCCTGGTCTTCTTCTGGAGTGCGGAGGAGCGTTATGGCCGCGACGACTAAAAAGAAGGTTGAAACCCGAATCCCAGTAGTCGTGATCGACGACGCCAAAATCACCTACAAGGTTTTTGCCTCGGGACGTCGTGCCACTCGCACAAATTCCGGCGGAGGTCTTCTTTCGAGAAAGATGCGACTTCAGGAAGTTCACGCGGTCAAGGGCGTAACTTTCACCGTTTACGAGGGTGAATCAATCGGCATTATTGGAAGTAACGGTTCTGGAAAGTCGTCGCTCATGAGCGCGCTTGCGGGACTAACTCCACTCACCGGCGGCGCCATCTATACAAATGCCAGACCTAACCTTCTCGGTGTTGGCGGGTTGCTTCTTCCTGCGCTCTCTGGCGAAAAGAACATTTTGCTGGGTGGACTGGCGATGGGCTTCACCAAAAAGGAAATCGCAGCCAAGGTTGATGAAATCACCGAGTTCGCTGGACTTCAAGACTTCGTAGGACTACCTATGCGCACCTACTCGCAAGGTATGTCGGCACGCCTTCGCTTCGCAATCGCTGCATCGAAAGATCACGACATTTTGATCATCGACGAAGCGCTAGCAGTTGGAGACCAAGAATTCCGAAACCGCTCAGAGGCGCGCATGCGTGAAATGCGTGAAAACGCTGGAACCGTGTTCCTGGTATCGCACAGCATGAAGTCGATCATCGACACCTGCACCCGTGTGATTTGGATTGAAAAGGGCGAGCTGCGCATGGATGGCGACCCTAAGAAGGTAACCGCCGCCTACAACAAGTTCGTTGGCTCGACCACCGTCGACTAAGCCATGACCAAAGTCTCGGTAATCATGCCGGTGCTCAATGAAGAGCATCACCTGGCCGACGCAGTGGATTCGGTTTTGAATCAAAACTTCGACGGTGAACTGCTTCTCGCACTAGGGCCATCGACCGATAAAACCAATCAAGTTGCAGCCAAGCTCGCTAAAAAGGATTCACGAATCCGCCTAGTGGAAAACCCACGGGGCCTCACCACCGTTGGAATGAACCTGTGTATTCGACAGGCGAAGCACAGCGTGATCGTTCGCATCGATGCCCACAGCGAGCCTGCAGAAAATTACATTCAGCGGGGGCTTGAAATTCTTGAAGAGCGCAAGGCTGACCTGCTCGGTGGGGTTATGAACGCTAAAGGTAAAACCCTGTTTCAAAAGTCCGTGGCTTGGGCTTACAACAGCCCCTTTGGATTAGGCGGTGCGACTTATCACGTTGGTGGCGCCGAGGGTGAGGCTGAGAGTGCGTATCTCGGCATTTTTAGAAAGTCAGCTCTTGAAAGAGTTGGTGGCTACGATGAATCGATCATTCGCGGTGAAGACTGGGAGCTCGCCCAGCGCATCAAGGCTTCCGGTGGCTTGGTTTGGTTTAGCCCAGAGCTCTCGGTCACTTATTGGCCAAGGTCAAGTTGGAGAGCCCTAGTCAAGCAGTTTTACTCCACCGGTGTTTGGCGCGGGGATCTAACCAAACGAGATTCGACGCATACTTCTTGGCGTTATTTCATACCGCCAGCATTAGTAGTTTCATTGGTTGTCGGTGAATTCCTGGCTGCGCTGGGTTTTGCTATCGGCTGGGCTCCATTCCTCGCCTACTTCAGCGCAATAATCGCAATCGGCGCATTTGCAGCTCGCTTAGCGCCGGCACCTCTAGTGTTGGCAACCATGCACATCTCTTGGGGAGTCGGATTCATTATCGGGTACCTAAATGGCGCTGAAGGAACACTGGATCGAAGTCGGGTTTCAAAATGAACCTAAAGGCATATTCACCAACACGAATTCTGGGTGCGCTTCGACGTCGTGGCTTGGCGTATGTGCGAAAGCTTCAATATCGGCCGGGCAAACTGCCGATTCAAAAAGGTTCGGTCTTGTTCGATTCGTTCAATGGCAAAGTCATTGGCGATAACCCACTCGACATTTTTTTGGAACTACAAAAGGTTCGACCGGATTTGAAGTTCTACTGGACAATCGGCGCCAACACCGAAGCCCCTGAAGGAGCAACTGGAGTTCGCTTTGAAAGCAAGCTGTGGCTAGACCTGTTGGCCTCTGCCGAATACCTCGTGGCGAACACTTCGCTTCCTTGGTATTTCCGCAAGGTTGCCGGGCAGACCTACCTCCAGACCTGGCATGGAACTCCGCTGAAGCGCTTGGTTCACGACATTCCGTCAGGATCTCTGACCAAGAGTTATCTAGACACCATGGACCGCGAAGCTGCCGCGTGGGATTACCTAATCAGCCCAAGCCCTTTCTGCAGCGAAGTACTGCCGAGAGCATTCGGCTACAGCGGCAAAGTTTTGGAAACTGGTTATCCACGAAACGATCGTTTGAAGACTCACACCCCTGCCGATCGTCAAAGAATTCGCGAATCGCTCGGCGTAACCGATTCCAAAACGGTCTTGATTTTGTATGCCCCAACCTGGCGTGATTATCAGCGCACCGCAACCGGAAACTGGGATTTGGTTAGTTACCTTGAACCGGATATCAAACTTCCCGACGGTTTCCAGATGATGTTCCGCGGGCACACCAATACGCACAATGTGAATTCGGCCAAGGCTGCTGGAACTTCTTTGGATGTGACCCGATACCCGGATGTGACCGAGCTATACATAGCCGCCGATGTTTTGATCACCGATTTTTCTTCGGTTATGTTCGACTTCTCGGTAACCGGTAAGCCGATCATTTTCTTAGCTCCAGACTTAGAGCGATACCGTGCCGAACGAGGATTTTATTTCGACTTTGAGAACGAGGCTCCAGGTCCAATTTTGGCTACCGAAGCCGAGGTTATTGAAACTCTAAGAAAACTCCCAGAAACCGCGAAAACCTTCCAGAGTGCTTATAAACACTGGCAAGCGAAGTTCAATGTACTAGAAGATGGTGGGGCTTCAAGGCGAGTGGTTACTGCCATTTGGCCATCTCGCGAATAGGCTGGTAGCAGGTAGTCCTAGGAAATGGAGGACGAAAATGAAGCGCAAAGTTTTAGCTGCCAGTTTGGCGATAAGCGCAACTTTATTGGTGTCCGGCTGCAGCATGTTTTATCCGACTCCAACACCGACCCCAACCGAGACGGTCGAGCCTACTGAGACTCCAACTCCCACTCCAACCGAAGAGCCTGGGCTAAACAAAGTTGAAATCGGAATCATTGATTCTTCCGCCTACATCGACAACGGGTATGTCGAGGTCGTTGCCGAGGCAATGCAAGTTCTCGAGGATGATGGCAAGTGCACCCTCACCCTCACCCAGGGCAATACCGTTCAAAAGGTCACCGTTGCTGCGGTTCAGAACGTAACATCAACAGTCTGTGCCTCAATGCAGGTTCCAATCAGTAACTTCAAAGCTGCCGATATCGCCTACTCCGTGAAATACGTTTCGAGTAAATCGGCGGGAACATCAGCCTCGGGAATTATCAAGATCCAATAATGAAACGCCGTTTGCAAAAACTGATTGGAGCCGCAGTTTCCTTACTGCTGGCTTTAGTTGGGCTTGTTGCAACCTCGACAAGCAGCGATGCGCTGAGCGGTTCGGCTTTCAAGCCTGGCTTGATCATTTCTGACACGGTGTTCTTTGATTACGGAACCATGTCAGCCGCGAAGATTCAGGCCTTCCTGGAAAGTAAAGTTCCGGTCTGTACCGACAACGACGGTGGTCCTAAATGTCTCCGCAACTATACGGAACCGGTAATCGGCTCCGTGGCGATTCGTTCAAATTTGCATGACTATGGTTTGAGACTCTGCGAAACCGTACCAGCATCTACAACACCTCTACCAGCATCCACAATCATTTACCAGGTAGCCGTTGCCTGCAAGATCAACCCTCAGGTTTTGCTGGTCACTCTGCAAAAAGAACAGGGTTTGATTAGCGCAGCTGATCCGACCAGATATATGTACAAGGCAGCCATGGGCTACGGCTGCCCTGACAGCGCGCCCCAGGTTTGTGGTCAGGATTCGAACAGCACGTCCAGGCTTTTCTGGCAGCTTTACCGAGCCGCCTGGCAGATGAAGTATTACGGCCACCCTGCCGGAACGATCAAGTACTACAAGCCGGGCGCAGTGCACAACATTCTTTACAACCCAAAAACCAGCTGTGGTAAAAAGGGTGTTTACATCGAGAGCCAGGCAACTGCGAACCTCTACTACTACACCCCTTACCAGCCAAACGCCGCAGCATTGAACAACCTGGGTGGTACCGGAGACAGCTGCAGCGCCTACGGTAACCGAAACTTTTGGAGATACTTCTGGAGCTGGTTTGGCGACCCCACCAAAGGTGTGAATTTAGTTAAATCGTCGGCTACGCCAGACGGACCAAGCTACCTAGTGAACCTAGAGGCCAACGTTCGATACCGAATCCCAAGCGACGCCGTCTTAGCTGATTACAAGACTCTGGGTGATGTCGGCACTCACTCGAACACATTCGTGAACAGTTTCACCGACGGTGGCGACCTTGGTTCGATAGTTGCCGATAAGGCTGGCAACCGCTACCTAATCAGTTCCGGTTCCAAATTCAAAATCGCCGATGCTGCTCAGGCAACTGCACTCGGACTGAATTGGAATGTGGCTCCGGTTCTAACCGACCCTCAGGTTGCCACGTTCCCAAATTTGGTCTTCGCTAAATCACCGAGTACCGACAAGGTTTACCTGCTTCAGGGCGGCACGAAGGCACCGGTTGAAAGTGCCGAACTCCTAAAGGCGCTCAGCGTCATGGGTACCACCGGGATTGTTAAGGATTCGATTCTTGCCGGATTCACAATGGGAACCGCCGTAAACGAATTAGTACAAGATTCGAGCGGTATTCGCTACGACATCCAAGATGGCCAAAAGATTTTGATTCCATCCGAAAGTCTTGCAAGTTCGCTTGGCCGACAATGGAATACGGCAACAGTAATTGCCACGGCATCACTCGCGAAAATCACCACCGCGGCATTCCTGACTGGACCGACCGCTAACAGTAAGTACTTCTTGAGTGGGGGAACCAAACATCTTTCGAATCCAACGATGGCCACCGCAATGGCCAAGTTTGGAAGTACTGCGAAGGTGTCAGCGGATTACCTCAGTAAATTCACGACCGGAACACCGCTCGGTTCGCTACTGAAATCTTCGACTGAAACTTGGTACATAAGCGCCAATCAGCGTTTCAAGGTTTCTTCCGCTCAGGCCGCAGCAATCAACTTGGATTTTTCATCCGCGGTTTTGGCAACTTCGACACAATTGGCAACCATTCCTGCCCCGATCTTGATGAAGAGTAGTTCGAGCGGAACAACCTATCTCATCGACGATTACTCGGCTCGATACCCCCTAGCTACAAGCCAGCTTTCTAATTACACGAGTCTCGGCCCGACTGGGATCGTGCCTGCTGCATACCTGTCCTCTTTCACTGCGAAGACCGACCCGGGTCGCTTCGTAAACAGCAGCTCCGATGGATTCACTTACTACCTCGTTGGTTCGAAACGCTACCGGGTTGCCGACGCTGCCACGGCAAAGGCCATTGCCCCGGCTAATTTCACCGAGACCGATGTTTTTGGGTCCTTGCCAAGTTTGACATCGACCGAGTTATCAAAGTACACGGTTGGTAGCACAACTTCTTATGTGACCCGATATGTGAAGTCTTCGAGTGGCAATTTCATTATTGAAAACGGTCGACGTCGACAGGTGCTTGATACTGCGAGTGTAACTGCGGCGCTCACCACGGTTCCGGCCACAAGTATCCTGTCAGCTACTAGCTTCAGTTCGCTACCTCTCGGCACACCGATTGCGGCTGACAACACTCTCTTCAAGAACTCAACCAAGGGAACCTACGGGATTTTAGCCGCCGGCACTTTCTACCCTTTACCTACGGCACTCTACAACGAGGTAAAAGCCTCGGCGGCCTGGCGCTTCACCAAATCGACGGGATCGCTAACTGCCGACTCGATTGCCAAGTTCGCTCAAGGTAGCGCCCTTTCTCCAGTGGTGCTCGTAGGTGGGTCTGGCTTTGTTCTATCAGCTTCTGGAAAGCAATCAATCACCGACGTTAGGAACGTTGTTGCTAATCCTCCGACGTTGCCGACCGCTGTTGCATCCAGAATCGACGCCTCCACCGAACCCGCGCTCACCACGCCGTTCGTTGTGAAAGCAGCCGCAGCTGCCGCGCCGGCATACCTAGTGTCGGCTGCGGTAAAGAGACAGACTTTAGATTCCGCCGAAACCACTTCCATTCTGCCGCTGGTGACCAACAGCAACGTGCAGATTTGGCCGCAGTCGGCGATCGACGCGATCTCCACTGGCAACACCGTTATTGCTCCGGCATCTGTGATCAAGGTCAAAGAATCTGGAAACCTTTACATAATCGACGGATGGTCAAGAGGTCTCCGGATGACGGCAAGCGTAGCCAGCGGATTCAGCGTTGCCACACCAAAGATTGTTACCAGGGCTCAGCTGGCTGGCTACAACACATCCGGAATTCTGGACTGGCAGAAGATTGTTTGCAGCAGCAACACCTATCTCGTTGACAGTGGAGCGTTACTGAAGATCGATGCCAATGCAGTTTCCCAGTGGCCTGGTAACGGAGCAACACTCGAC
This sequence comes from Actinomycetota bacterium, assembly GCA_046049565.1. Lineage (GTDB taxonomy): Bacteria > Actinomycetota > Actinomycetes > Actinomycetales > Microbacteriaceae > Rhodoluna. The sequence continues at coordinate 6,885 of JBJORE010000004.1, read as the reverse complement.
CCGAAGACCTGCATTCGCCTCGCTCCAAACTCGAATCAAGTTGGAACACTGTTGGCAAACGGCACCAAGAAATATAAGTTGTCGGGTAAGAAACTTCGCCTAATTCGCACTGCGGCTGAATACACCACACTGGCGAACGGTCAAACGCCGGCAGCCCTCGTGTCGAGCTCGCTGATCACAAACCTGCCTAAGGGTAATCCAACCAGTTACGTTGTGGTTGCCGGCGATAGCCTGTCCAAGGTAGCGGTCAAGTTTAAGACCACGCGAGATGTGCTTCGGACTCTAAACTCGCTGCAAACCGATACCTTGCAGCGCGGCCAAGTGCTGATTCTTCCCTAACGATTTGCCAGGCGCTTGAGCCTTGCTCGTTTTGGTGTTCGACCCATTGGTTCGAGATTTTCCATTGGTTCTTGAACTTTGATTGCAAACAACATCAAAATCACCCAGCCGATTTCAACCAAGATTCGGCTCTCGGTTAGGTTTTGGGTGACTATGCCCACGTAAACCAAAATCGGCCAAAGATAAAGCGGATTGGTGTGCCTTACGGCAAGTCTCCAAAGCCTCACGAAGGTTAGTCCAATCAAAAGAATGAACAAGCCCAACCCAACGATTCCCAGTTGCATCCACACGTCTAGGAAAGCGTTGTGAGCCTGGTAGTAGGGAACGTGGTTGATGACTACTAGCCCTTGATATGGTTCAACCCAAGGCACCCAGTAAGAAGACCAACCCCAGCCCTGAAGTGGACGCTGATCGATCAGGTCTAAAACAATTTTCCAAATTTTGGTGCGACCGGTCATGTCCGGTGATTTACCAATCAAGCTGAAAATTTCGGCTCGGTAGGTCAAAACTAACAGTGCTGCGGTGCCTATGACCCCCCAGGCTACGCGATAGTAACGATGCCTGGTGTCGCGATCTTTACCTTCTGCCGCGATTGACACAACTGCTGCAGCCACAATAGCGCCGAGTGCAAAGCCAATGCTTGCCGAGCGCGAAAGCACCAACATCGGGATTGCTGCCAGAAAACTTAGAACACTGACCAATCGGGTTGTAGTGTTAGCGGCAAACTCGATGGAGAACACCACGATGGCAATCATGGCCATGTAGGCAAGCATGTTGGAGTTTCCTACGATGCCTTGAATCCGATCGTTCTCGAAGAGGTTTCCCTGCGTCCAATAGAAAGCAACGGCTGGCGGATGATCTCCCGAGTAGTTAGGGAAAAAAGGCTCAATCGGCCCGCGAACAACCACTGCAGCGAATAGTTCGAAAAGGACCGAAGCGAATAGGATTCCGCGCAGGGTTCCAGCGAATAGTCGAAGGATTTCCCGCCAGTCGAAGGAAGTTGCCAAGAAGACTGCAAAAGCCGTGGTCGCTATTTGAACTACCGCCGCTCCAAAGCTCACCACTTGGTAATTCGACCAAATTGAACCAATCAGCATTAACCCAAGTAGACCTGCAATTGGCCAAGGGGTTCGCTTTAAGGTCGATTTCCAATCAGAGCGAAACAGTTGAATCAAAGTAGCTATCAGCAGCACTCCCAGAGCGATTCCCCAGCCTAACCAGCCGATTGCATAGCGAACCGCGTCGCCACCCATCAGAATGCCGAGGGCTGCATAGGCTGTGGCAAAGCGAGTTCGGTAGCCTGCGCTCGAGCGATCTACAACGACTCTGATTGATGTGGTGATTGGCTCCATTTATCGCTGGTGAGCTTTCCAAACCGAGGCAATTATGTCGTGGAGGTTATGTGTTGCTTCCCAGCCAAGGGTTTCCTTGATTCGTGAAACATCGGCGCAAAGGTAGGCAGGGTCTCCAGAGCGTCGGGCTTCGATGTCTGGAACGATGTTCTTTCCGGTAACTTCGGCAACGGTGTTGATGACGTCGAGAACACTCGAGCCCTCACCGGTACCAACGTTGAAGACGTCATGCTTTCTGTCATCAGTTTCAAGATAGTCAAGCGCTACTAGGTGGGCTTCTGCGAGATCTAAGACGTGGACGTAGTCCCGAACGCAGGTGCCATCAGGGGTAGGCCAATCGTTGCCAAAAATTTTCGGGGACTTGCCTTCGGCAAGCGACTTGAAGACTATCGGCACGATATTGGCGACCTGAGTGTCTACCAAATCGTCCCAGCCGGTTCCCGCCACATTGAAGTAGCGAAGGCTGACTTCGCGAAGGCCCCAGTCGCGAGCTGCGGCTTGAACCAAGTGTTCGCCGTCCAGCTTTGTTTTTCCGTACGGGTTGATTGGTTGACAGTTGAAATCTTCTGAGACCTGATCAACATCAGGAACTCCGTAGGTTGCCGCAGAGGAAGAGAAAACCAGTCGGCGAACGTTAGCCTGCTCCATGGCGCTTAGCAGGTTTTGAAGTCCGCCAACATTTTGCTGGTGGTACCAATCGGGGCGCTCAACCGATTCACCCACCTTTTTTCTAGCGGCCAGGTGAACGACTGCACGGACTTTCTCGACCTGAAAAACATCAGTCAGTTTGGAGACAGCCTCAGGACTGGCAAGGTCAATCTGAATCAGGGGAGCGTTGCCGATGCGGGTCCTAATACCTTCGCTCATGTCATCTAAGACAACAACTTTTTGACCGCGTTCTTGAAGCAGTCGCACCACGTGTGAACCGATATATCCGGCTCCACCGGTTACTAGGACTGTCATAGGCTTTAGCCTACCAAAGCACCGAAAACAGGCTTCAAGCGCTGGTTCAAAGTTCGATTTCGCAATTTGCGAAATAGGTAATAACATGGCTGTAATTACAACGGCGTTAGTTAGCTAAGAGATTGGGTAAAGATGCGAGACGAAAACGGAATTCCAGCAAACTGGTTTGTTGATCCACAGTTCCTTGGTGTCGCGGGGGCATACTCCGACGGAGACGACAATCCACTATCGTGGCAAGCCGAAGCGGTTTGTGCCGAAACCGATCCAGAGCTATTCTTCCCTGAAAAGGGTGGCTCAACTCGTGAAGCTAAGCGCATCTGCGCTGGCTGCGACGTCAAGACACAGTGTCTCGAGTACGCACTGGCAAACGATGAGCGTTTCGGCATCTGGGGTGGCCTGTCCGAGCGCGAGCGTCGCAAGCTAAAGAAGCGCGCCTAACACTCAAACGAGTTAGGCCTTGTCTGCACAAGTAACAGCACTGCTCGTTGTTCACAACGAGCCCGCTAATGCTTTGCGGGCATTGGCGGCGATAAATTCTCAAACCTATAAACCAGACCGCATTGTGGTGGTTGATAGCTCGATCGATAAAGCCGCGCTACCACTGGAAAGCGTTCCGGTAGCACCCAAAACAAAACTTGGCGCAATCGTAAGAGCTGGATTAGAGGGAACTTCTTCGAGTCCTCACCATTGGTTCTGGTTGGTACACGACGATAGCGAACCTCAGACAACCGCGCTCGCCGAATTAGTCGCTGCGACTGAAAATTCTGAATCCGTCGTTCAAGTGGGACCTCTACAGCTATCGACCGAACGAACTCGTGAAATTACTCAACTGGGGCTAACCATTTCGCGCTTCGGGGAACTAATCAATCCAATCAAAGGTCAGCGAGACCAAGCCCAACACGATCAGGTAAAAGACGTCCTTGCGGTCAGCACCTCGGGCATGCTGGTTCGAACCGATGCCTATGATTTGGTTGGTGGGTTGGATGATAGGTCGGCCACTTTGGCAGCGGATGTTGACCTTTCGATTCGTTTTCGGCGTCACGGTTTCCAGGTGGTCACAGCGCCGCGCGCCAAAGTTCTTCACTCGAACTTAACTCTCTCCGGAAAACGTGGCCGCAGATGGCTCGGCGGTTCGGTCCGAACCGCACTTCGCAAGGCAACAATTCAACTCCGCCTGACCCATGATCCGCTTCCGCTGGCGTTTCTCTATTGGCTGGCGTTGCCCTTAATCACTGTCTATCGAGTGTTTTGGCGTTTGGCTCAAAAGCGTCCAAGTTTTCTGTGGTCGGAATTGCGTGCTGGAACCTGGGGTTTTTTCACGGTTTTTAAGCGTTTTGCGTCTCGCTCAAAAGCTGGAAAGTTGCCGATGAAAAGTTTGGCACCGCTACGTGCCAGTTGGGCTGAGGTTTCCAAACACAATCGACAGGCACTGGAGGCTGAAGAATCCGCACAATCTCTGGCGGCTTTCGAACGCGGTGACCACGAGGTTGAAGCTGCGGAAAAGGTAAAGAGTTTTACACAGTCGGCCGGTTGGCTTTTAGTTGGTGCTTTGTTGGCTCTGAGTTGGCAGCAGCTGCCTCTTAGGTCTGCAGTAGACGGTGGCTCGGCAATTCCTCTTTCAAATGATTGGTTTGCAATTTTTGCCAGGACGGGGGCCAGTTGGCAGCCCATCGGTCAGGGTTTCGTTGCACCATCCGACCCATTCAACTGGGTGCTGCTAACTCTCAGTTCGCTCACCTTCTGGGCACCAAACCTAAGTTTGGTTGTTTTGTTGTGGATAGCTCGGGCGCTAGCGTTTGCCAGCGCCTGGAGGGCGCTTTCGCTAATCACAGCAAAGGCCTGGCCGAGAAACCTAGGAGCCCTTTGCTACGCGCTGTTACCGGCGTTTACAGCAAGTATTTCGGCAGGAGAGTATCCAGCGATTCTTGCCACCATTTTGAGTCCTTGGTTGGTTTTCGCAATTGCCCGAGCAGCGGGTCTGGGTCGAAGTGGTTCCGCTCGATCTGATGCCAGAACCTGGTCATGGATTGGTTTGGCCGGGGTGCTCTTGGCTGCCGTGGGCGCCGCTGCTCCTCCTTTGATTATTTTGACGTTGCTCGGTCTAGCGCTAGTGGCATTTACCAAGATTCGCAGGTTTGGCTACCTATTTTGGATTCCTCTTCCGCTAGCGGCAATCTACCTTCCTTTGGCTGTTTACGAAGTAATAACCCTCGGTAAACCTTTGGCCCTCTTTGCCGAACCGACGGTTGGGATTACTTACAAGACTTCAGCTCTCGCCGCGATGTTCACGCTGGGAGAATGGACCAACTGGGGCCTTCTGGTAATCCTGATGCTCGCACTTTTTGCACTGGTAACCAAGCGCTGGATTGTGAGTTTGGCGATGGCCAGCTTCGGTCTAATTGCTTTTGCTCTCAGTCAATTTGTTCAATCACTGCAATTCCCTGAATCAACATACAGTTCCGGCCGAGCCGTTTCGGCGGTGATTGGGCTGACGGTAATCGGTTTGGCAATCCACTTTGCTTCCGCACTTAGGGCTCGCTTGGCTTTGGCAGCAGTGGCGCTCACGATAACTCTTGCAGTGTCACCGCTGGTTTGGCTAACTCTAACTACTCAGAATCAAACATCATCCAGTGAGGGCTCCGTGGTGCCGTTATTGCTTCAAAAGCAGGCGGAACAGGGGACCGATCTTCAAATTCTTGAGATAAATCAAAACGATGACGCTTATCGTGTGAATTGGTTGCCGGTTGCTGGTGTTCATTTAGAGGACTCGAACCTGGCTTATCGATTCTCAGGAACTGATACAGCGAAGAGTGCGACCTATCAGGAACTAGCTCAGTCAGTTGGCGATTTGGTGTCGGCAAACGGGGTTGCCGATGCGAGTGTTCTACAGCGAAACAACATCGGCTACATCCTGGTGCCAAATGTAAGGGAAAACTCTGGCCTGGTGGCATCACTTGAGTCTTCGGTTCTCCTTGAAAGTGCTGGGCTAACTCCGTTTGGCGAACTTTGGAGAGTAAAGGGAATATCCGCTAGCGACCTTCCAAAGACCGACCGAAACCCTTGGTCAATTACCAAGGTCGTTCAGCTGGCAACCCTGTTGGGTTTTGCATTATTGGCAATTCCTGCTCGTGTCCGAACCAAGCGCCCAACCGACTCCACCATCTTTATTGACCAGATCGAGAGCGAGCTCGATGTTTAGAAGAATCGTCTCGTTAGTTACTGTCATCGGCTTGGCGGCTGCACTTACTTTGTTAGTTGATTTTCCAGTAGTCAAGGTGGGAGATTCCAGCACGCCGCAAACGGTTTCCGTGCAACCGAAGCAACCAAAATTGGTTTGCCCGGGCCCAGTTTTTGTAAACGGCGGCCAAAATGGTGTGACTTTAGGATCTTTCGTCCACTCCGGCTCGGTAGCGATAGTAGGTCAGGAATCTGAAAACAGAATTGCCTTCACAAGCTTCAGCGACAAAGTTTTTACCGGCTCCACAACCGGTTCAAAGAGCTTCAATGCCATTCAGGCCCAATTTGCAAACGGTAAGCAAGCTTTTGGCTTTGCGGCAGCGAATTGTGTTCCTGGCAGTAACGATGCGTGGCTGATTGCAGGTGACAACAGCGTGGGCCGTGAGGCACTACTGATTCTTGCCAATCCGACCAACGTTGATTCCACAGTGAGTCTGCAACTCTATGGAACTAGCGGTCCGATCCAAGGTGCCGGTTTGAGCGGAATTTCAGCGCCAGCCGGAAAGGTCACGGTTTTAGCCCTGTCCTCATTCGCACCTAAGGCCGAAACCTTCTCGGTACACGTTTCCAGTCGCGGTGCCGAGCTGGGTATTTGGCTTCAGCAAAAAACAGTTCGCGGGCTAACTCCAGGCGGCTTGGACTTGATTGGTGCAACAGCGGTGCCTGCAAAAGTGATAGACATTCCTGGTGTTTTTATTCGCAACACCAGTGCACTTGCGAATTTGGCAAACGACAGCAACTTCCAGGACGTAAAACCGATTTTGAGAATTACCGCACCGGGTGAGAAAGCTGCCAAGTTCACGGCGCAGGTAAGGGGGGCTGACGGTTCCGCTTTCGGAACTGTTATTCAGGGAGAAGTTCCCGCAGGGAGCACTCGAGACTTTGCGCTAGAAGATATTGCCGAAGGCAACTATTCGGTTCACGTTGATTCGGATGTGGAGCTCCTTGGAGCTGTTCGATACAGCCGGATGAGCGGTTCGCTACCGGATTTCGC
>JBJORE010000003.1:0-26488 GCA_046049565.1 Actinomycetota bacterium | reverse complement strand
CTAAGCGTGGTTGGCGAAGCCCTGGTAACGGTACAGGAAGAGAACAATGAAGACTAAGTCTCTGCAACGAAGCCTCGGCTCGATGGCACTAGTTGGCCTCACGATTTCAATCGTCATGATTTTACTGCCGGGCGTTTTGGGTAAAAAGGGTAGCTACGCTTTCGGCTGGGCACTCCAAGTGCTCATGCTCGGAATCTCGATTTTCACAATTTTCTATAGCCCGCTCGGCTACGGCTATCTAGTCTTTTCGATTATTTTCATTGGCATCTGGGCTTGGGCAATGATTGCCGGCAGCACGGTCGACGCCGCTAATCGAGTTTTACAAAGCCAAACATCTGACCAAAATGGTATCGAGGAGAAGAAATGAGCCAAGCAACCCTAGTTCTAGTAAAGCCAGACGGCGTAAAGCGCAATCTGATTGGTGAAATCATCCGTCGTTGTGAGCAGAAGGGTTATGTCGTTGCGGATCTTCGCCTAGTGAACGCTTCCCGTGAACTGTTGGCTCAGCACTATGCCGAGCACGAAGGTAAACCGTTTTACGAGCCGCTGGTTGAGTTCATGATGTCGGGTCCGGTTGTGGCAATTCGCCTAGAAGGAAACCGCGTGATTGAAGGCTTCCGTTCGCTGGCCGGAGCAACCGATCCAACTACCGCTGCGCCAGGTACCATCCGCGGCGATCTAGGACGCGACTGGGGCCTAAAGGTTCAGCAGAATCTTGTGCACGGAAGTGACTCGGAAGAGTCAGCTGCGCGCGAACTTGCACTCTGGTTTTAGTTCCTAACGGAACAGTAAGTACCAGCTGTTCCAGAACGAAAGAATAATGGCCAGGGCCGCTAGAAGTTCGATACCTAGCGAATAGACCCAGCTGTGGTCTTGAGAGCGTACAAACCAGCCAATGGACTTAACTGGTACATCGATGACACCCTCGGCGCCAGCCCAGAGGAAGTTTCTCCAGAACAACGGAATCATCGCAACCCAAGCAAGCATGCAGTAAGGGCATAGGACGTGGATTACAAACGTGCTCTGAATGAAGAGGTAGAGAACGAAGACGAAACCTAGAGAAAGACCTACTAGGTAAAGTCTCCAAAACCACATTTTGAATTTGGCTCCAGCAAGAACTGCAAAACCAACGAAGACCGGCGCCATAAACGCGGCCAGTCCGATTAATGGATTAGGGAAACCGAAAAGTCTGGCCTGGTCGGTAAGCATCACGGATTTGCAGGAAATGAAGATGTTCATGTCACAACTGAGCACGGCGTCGGGGTCGGCAGCCACGTGAATGCGCTCAAGCGTTAGCGAAAACGCGGCAACCCAACCAAGAAGACCAAAAAGGATAGAAAACCATGCGTACGACTTCGAAGGGCTGTCCACGAAATCGTCGGCTGTTTTGATGTTGCTCACCAAATAAGTATCGCACCGTGCCATACTTGAGGTAGCTACAAATCGCACCACACGCGATTAGCTGAAGATTTTTCGGGGAAACCGATAACAGCGTAAGACCCAAGTAGGCAGCCTAGGCAGAACTCGAGTTGAGAAGTTTGGTTAACCAAAAGGTTAATCGTTGAATTTTGAGCAATTGCTCTGGTGAGTGTGGCCCAGGAAATTGCGGCACGGAGATACAAAATGGCTAGAAAAAAAGCCGAATCTGAAACACCTGCAGAAGTAACTGCAGAAGTAACCCCAGCGGAGAAGAAGCCCACCCGAGCTCGCAAACCGAAGGCCGAAGCCGTTGAAGAAAAGCCGGCGGCAAAGTCACCTAAAGCTGCCAAAGCTCCAAAGGTCGAAATCACGGCTCCTTCGGCAACCTCGCTGTTGTTCATGGCGCCAGATCTTCCTACGCCGGTCATCGATCCGAAGCGCAATAAGCCGGTTGACGACAAGCCAACCGATGAGAGCCACCGCCGCACCCGAACTCGTCGTCGTTCCGGTGAAGATGTTCCTGGTGAAGTTGCTCCGAACGCAGTAGTCAAGGTTCGGACTCCTCGCGAGCCGAAAGAACCAAGCAACGAACCTCAGAAAGTTCGCGGATCAACTCGCCTAGAAGCCAAGAAGCAACGACGACGTGATGGGCGTGATGCTGGTCGTCGCCGTAATACCGTAACCGAGAGTGAATTCCTAGCTCGTCGCGAAGCGGTTGATCGCACCATGGTGGTTCGTTCCAAAGACGGCAAAATTCAGATTGGTGTTCTCGAAGACAACATTCTGGTTGAGCACTACGTGGCGAAATCTTCGGAAGCCTCGCTTATCGGAAACGTTTACCTCGGAAAGGTTCAAAACGTTCTTCCATCGATGGAGGCAGCCTTCGTAGACATTGGCCGTGGCCGCAACGCTGTTCTTTACTCGGGCGAAGTCGACTGGGAGCTTGCTGAAACCGGCAACCAACCACGCCGCATCGAACTTGCACTGAAGTCTGGCGACACGGTCCTAGTTCAGGTAACCAAAGACCCAGTGGGGCAGAAGGGTGCCCGCCTTACTTCGGCGGTTTCGCTTCCTGGACGTTACCTGGTTTACGTACCAAACGGCAGCATGAACGGAATCTCGCGCAAGCTACCTGAAACCGAGCGCACACGTCTAAAGCGAATCCTGAAGGAAGTACTTCCAGAAGATGCTGGCGTTATCGTGCGTACCGCAGCTGAAGGTGCCACCGAAGAACAACTAACGCTCGATGTACAGCGTTTGCAGAAGCAGTGGGAAGAAATTCAGAAGAAGGTTGCCAAATCACAAGCTCCGCTTCTTTTGCACCACGAACCTGATCTTCTAATCAAAATCATTCGTGACGTATTCAACGAAGATTTCCAGAAATTGGTTATCTCCGGCGACGACGCACGTGAATCTATTGAAAGCTACCTAGCCGCAGTTGCACCTGATCTTCAGGAACGTGTTGAAAACTACACCGGTGAGCGCGACATCTTCGACGAATACCGGGTAGGGGAGCAGATTTACAAGGCGCTAGAGCGCAAGGTTTACCTGCCATCAGGTGGTTCGCTAGTAATCGACCGCACCGAAGCTATGACCGTGGTTGACGTAAACACAGGAAAGTTCGTTGGATCAGGCGGAAACCTTGAAGAGACCGTAACCAAGAACAACTTGGAAGCGGCTGAAGAAGTTGTTCGACAGCTAAGACTTCGCGACATTGGTGGCATCATCGTCATCGACTTCATCGACATGGTTTTGGAAAACAACCGCGACCTAGTTCAGCGTCGATTAATGGAATGTCTAAGTCGAGACCGCACCAAGCACCAGGTGGCTGAGGTTACCTCGCTCGGACTTGTTCAAATGACCCGAAAGAAGCTCGGTATCGGGTTGCTTGAAACATTCTCTGAGGCTTGTGACATCTGTGCCGGCCGCGGTGTGATCGTGCATCACGAACCGCACATGCGTCCAAGCAACAACCGATCGGCTGACCAGGCTCCTAAGGAAACAGGAAACACCAGTGGCGGTAAAGGCAAAAAGAACCGCAATCAGCCTCCAAAGCAGGAGGTTGCCAAGGTTGTGACTGCAGAAACCGCAGTGCAAATCAACAGTGTTGTGGCTCAAATTGCAGCTAGCACCATTGCAAATGCGCCTACTGAAGACAAGACTCTCGACAAGGTACTCGACGCTCTTCCTGAGCCAACCGTGCCTGGTGCGAGCAAAAAGAAGTCCAAACGAGTCACCTCGGGCGGCATAGTTACTCCTCAAGCACAAATAGAAACCGAAAAGAACGACTAAACCTGTTTGACTAGCGGGCAAGTTTGCCTGTAAAGTTGAGTAGTTGCCCGCTGTGTATTCGCGGGTGGTCATCAAGTCTTTTTAGAAAAAGGTAAAACCGTGGTTTACGCAGTTGTTCGATCTGGCGCTCGCCAGGAGAAGGTGTCGGTTGGCACCATCGTGACCCTTGACCGTTTGAAGTCGGCTGAGGGTGAGACAATCACCCTTCCTGCTCTACTACTAGTAGACGGCGAGAAGGTAACCACCGACGCTGCAGCGCTAGCAAAGGTAAAGGTTTCCGCAAAGGTTCTAGGCGACCTACGTGGTCCAAAGATCATTATCCAGAAGTACAAGAACAAGACCGGCTACAAGACCCGCCAGGGTCACCGCCAGGACCTAACCCGCGTCCAGGTCACTGAGATCAAGTAAGGACTGAGCAAAAATGGCTTCCAAAAAAGGTGTTAGCTCTACCCGTAACGGCCGCGACTCCAACGCACAGCGCCTAGGCGTCAAGCGTTACGCAGGTCAGGTTGTAAACGCAGGCGAGATCATCGTCCGTCAGCGTGGCACCCACTTTCACCCGGGCGTAAACGTAGGCCGCGGCAAGGACGACACTCTGTTCGCTCTTTCTGCTGGCGCCGTTGAGTTCGGTGTCAAGGGTGGTCGCCGAGTCGTAAACATCGTTGCGGCTTAGTCGAAAGACAAGACTTTTGGAAGGCGAGCCAATTGGCTCGCCTTCTTATCTTTTTAGAGAGGTTTAGGGAATGATTCAATTCGTTGATCAGGTGACCCTTCACCTGCGTGCCGGAAATGGCGGTGATGGCTGCGTTTCGATCAAGCGTGAGAAGTTCAAGCCTCTAGCCGGTCCAGACGGCGCCGATGGCGGTAACGGTGGTTCCATCAGCCTGGTAGCCGACTCAGACGTAACCACCTTGCTCGAATACCACTTTCGCCCAAACCAGTCTGGTGGCGACGGTGCTGACGGCGCTGGCGACTTCCGTAATGGTGCTCACGGTAAAGATGTGATTCTTCCGGTTCCGGTTGGAACTGTAGTCAAGGATTCCAAAGGTAAGCTCATCGCCGACCTCGACGAAGCCGGTATGACCCTGCTAGTAGCCGAGGGTGGTCAAGGTGGCCTTGGTAATGCGGCCATTTCCAGCCTCAAGCGTAAAGCTCCAGGTTTCGCCTTACTTGGCGTTCCAAGACTGTTGCCGATGTGGCATTGGTTGGTTACCCAAGTGCCGGTAAGTCGAGCCTTATCGCAGCGATGTCTGCTGCACGCCCGAAGATTGCCGACTACCCTTTCACCACTCTCCACCCAAACTTAGGCGTGGTTCAGGCCGGCGACATCCGCTACACAATTGCCGACGTTCCTGGCCTTATCGAAGGTGCCAGCAAAGGTAAGGGGCTCGGGCTCGAATTCCTTCGCCATGTTGAACGCTGCGCAGCTCTTCTTCACGTGCTCGACTGCGGAACCCTGGAAGCAAATCGTGACCCTATTACCGACCTAGACAAAATCTTGCATGAACTGCGTGAATACGAGGTGCCAGAGGGTCAGATTCCTCTGGTGGAGCGACCTCAAATAATTGCCCTGAACAAGGTCGACATGGCAGATGCTAAGGAAATGGCTGAATTCGTAAAGGCAGATCTTGAAGCTCGAGGCTATCAAGTCTTCGAAGTTTCGGCAGTGAGTCGTGAAGGTTTGAAAGAGCTCAACTACGCTCTTGCCAAGCTGGTAGAAGATCACCGCAAGGAGGTTATTGCAACGGCACCAAAGCGTCAAAAAGTTCAGCTAATGCAGGCTAAAAAGCGTGACGACAAAGAATTCACGGTTACTCAAGAACAGTGGAACGATGAAATCGTCTACCGCGTGCTCGGCGCAAAGCCTGAGCGATGGGTTGCTCAAACCATGTTCGGCAACGAAGAAGCTGTTGGTTATCTTGGAGACCGCCTGGCCAAGATTGGTCTCGAGGAAGAACTATTCCGTGCTGGTGCAATCGCTGGTGACACCATCGTCATCGGACCAGGGCGTGGAGTCATTTTCGACTGGGAACCAACCATTAACGCTGCCGCAGAACTTATTTCGGGTCCACGTGGCACCGATGCTCGCATCGACCAGCGCGAACGTCGCACCACCAAGGAACGTCGCGCCGATTACGAAGAGATGATGGATCAGCGCGCCGCACTTCGTGATGAGTTCGAAAAGGAACGCAAAGCTGGCAAGTGGAGTGTTGACCGAGAGATTTCGGGAGATTAGTAATGGCAATCTACGACGCACGTGAAATTCCGACAGCCAAGCGAATTGTCGTCAAAGTAGGTTCTTCGTCAATCAGCGGCGAAAACGCAGGCCAGTTAGTTACCTTGGTTTCCGCACTTGCCGAAGCGCATCAGCGCGGCAGCCAGGTTGTCCTCGTTTCATCTGGCGCTATCGCAACCGGTATGCCGCTTCTAAATCTTGAATCAAAACCAGAAGATCTCGCAACGAGTCAAGCCCTCGCATCAGTGGGTCAGAGCCGCCTCATCGCCCGCTACCAAACCGAGCTTGAGAAGTCGAAGATTGTTGCCGGACAGGTTTTATTCACTGCGGCAGACCTCGAGCAAACCGAGACCAAGGAAAACGCCAAGCGCGCCATGGATCGCTTACTTGAATTACGAGTTCTGCCAATCGTCAACGAAAACGACACAGTTGCCACCCAGGAAATTCGCTTCGGAGACAACGACAACCTCGCGGCACAGGTTGCAATTCTTCTAAATGCTGATGTTCTAATTCTGCTTAGCGACATCGACGCACTTTATGACCGACCTCCAAAACTTGATGGCGCTCAGCGCATCGAGTGGGTTACCTTCGAAGACGACCTCGAAGGTATCGAGATTGGCGACACCTCAACCGGTTTTGGAACCGGGGGAGCGCGCACCAAAGTAACAGCTGCGAAACTTGCCAATGCCCATGGAATTCCTGTTCTTCTAACCGACACGCATAAAGTTGCTGAAGCCCTAGCCGGCGGTCGAGTCGGCACCTGGTTCGAGCAGCAGGAAAGTTAGGCTTGAAATATGAGTGCGCTCGATAACATCCGCCTGGCCAAAGAGTCTTATACAGCTATGGGTGTTGCCACGACTTCGAAAAAGAACGAAGCGCTTAAAGCAATCGCTCACCTTCTTCCAATTCGCGCCGACGAAATTATCACCGCAAACCGTTTAGACATTGAAAACGGTATCGTCAAAGAAATCGGTGACGGCCTGCTTGATCGACTGATGTTAAACCAAGAGCGCATCAGCGCGCTTGCCAATGCAATCACTCAGGTAGTTACCCTTCACGACCCTGTAGGCGAAGTGGTTCGTTCCAGCACCCTCCCAAATGGTCTCAAGCTTTCCGAAGTACGCGTTCCTTTCGGTGTCATCGGCGCTATCTATGAAGCTCGTCCGAACGTGACCGTTGACCTAACCGCGCTTGCCATCAAGACCGGCAACGCAATCGTGCTTCGCGGAGGTACTGCCGCCGAAAACACCAATCGAGTACTCGTGAAGCTACTTCAGGACGCCCTCGAATCAGTGGGTCTTCCAAGAAACGCGGTTCAAACCGTCGACGATTTCGGTCGAGAAGGCGCAACGGCCATGATGCATGCTCGCGGGCTAATCGACGTTCTGATTCCCCGAGGTTCTGCCAACCTCATCCAGACCGTTATTGAAGAATCGAAGGTTCCAGTTATTGAGACCGGTGCCGGCGTTACCCATGTTTTCCTGGATGAAACCGCCCGTGAAGACTGGGCCATCGACATCGTCTTCAACTCAAAGACGCAACGCGTGAGTGTTTGTAATTCTCTCGAAACTCTTTTGGTTCACGAAAAGATTGCAAGAAATATGCTCCCAAAGATTTTCGAGAAGCTTGCTGAGAAAAACGTAATTCTTCACGGCGACGAAACTGTGGTCAAGATTGACCCATCCGTTATCCCAGCCACTGAGGCTGACTGGGCTACCGAGTATCTTGCTCAAGAACTATCAGTCAAGGTAGTCAAGGACCTCGATGAAGCGATTGATCACATCAACAAGTATTCGACCCACCACACCGAGTCGATCATCACCGAAAACGAGGAAAACGCGGAGCGTTTTCTCGCAGAGGTAGATTCAGCCGCGGTAATTGTGAACGCTTCAACTCGATTCACCGATGGTGGCGAGTTCGGTTTTGGTGCCGAAGTGGGTATCTCAACACAGAAACTTCACGCCCGAGGTCCTATGGGTCTCCAAGAACTAACCAGTACCAAGTGGTTGATTCGTGGCAACGGTCAGATTCGCGCCTAAACTAGTAATAGAACTCACATAGGAGAAAAATGCAGTACCTTGCAGAAGCAGAAGCCCACGTTGCATTACCAATGCCAGGATTTGTCTATGGCGTAATTGCGATGGTACTTTTCGTAGTTCTCGGCTTTGTTACCTGGTCTTACCGCGATGTAGCAAACCGTCACGAGCACAAAGCAAACGACTCGAAGGGTCACCACTAAGTCGCTCTGAAGCGACCGGTGCATACCCATGACACGTTTGGGAGTGATGGGTGGCACCTTTGACCCTATCCACCACGGTCACCTGGTAGCGGCCAGCGAGGTAGCGTCAGCATTCAAACTAGACGGCGTTCTGTTTGTTCCAACCGGTGAGCCTTGGCAAAAAGCTAAAGTAACCAACAGCGAACACCGTTACTTAATGTCAGTGATTGCAACAGCATCAAACCCGAGATTCACCGTTAGCCGCGTAGATATCGACCGCGACGGACCTACTTACACAATCGACACTCTCAAGGATGTTCAGCAAGCTTTTCCAGATGCCGAATTGTTCTTCATTACCGGTGCCGACGCAATCAAACAGATCCTTGAATGGAAAGATGTTGAGAACATCTGGCCACTCGCGCACTTTGTTGCAGTTACCCGTCCCGGTCACAAGTTAGAACTACCTAAGGCACCTCAAGGCGCAATCAGCGTGCTTGAAATACCCGCGCTGGCAATCTCGTCGACTGATGTTAGAGCTCGTGTGGCTAAGGGCGACCCAGTTTGGTACTTAGTGCCCGACGGAGTGGTGCAATATATTGGTAAACACAACCTCTATCAGGTAACTAACTAATGTCAGACGCAGATTACGAACTTTGGGCCGCCATGATGGCCGACGACGAAGATGTCGCTGCGAAAGTCGCGCCCGTTGTGGTTCAAGAAACCGTCCAGGTAATCACTCAAGCCCCTCCGGCCCCAGTCGCAGAGGCGCCAGTATTCCTAACTCCGGCAGAGACAGAAACCGTTCCCACTTCTCCTTACGAGGATGAAACTCACGTATTCGTTCCGTTCGAACAAGTAACCCTGACTGAGCCACCAGTCAATGACGTTCAACTGCCCGAATTTCTCCCTTCGGTGGATGACCTGGACGAAGAGGAAGTTGAGTTTTCGGCAAGTCTCTTCAAGGAACCTCAAACCAACTCGATCATCATTCAGGAAGTCCCTGACGCGCTTACCGCAGACATCATCACGGAATCCGGTGAAGTTCTCAAAACTGGCGCAATTGATATGCCAATTCTTAGCAACACAGGCAGCATCCCGATCATCACCATCACACCAGAAGAAATCGATGAAGAAGCCATCAAAGCTGACATGGGCGATGAGACCACCGGTGGCATTCCACCGATTCGTTCCGGTTCGGTAATGAACTCGAGTGCCCGAGTTGGCGTATTGCCAATTAAGAACCGTCGCAGTGAAGGTCAAACTATCCTGCTTGCAACAACCTCAATCTTGCTCGTTGCTTTAGGTGCCGGAATAATTGCCGCATCTATGCTCGGGCTCATCTAAAACGAAAAAGGGACATGACAGCCACTCCAGAAGCAATCAAAATCACCAACCTCGCAGCGCAAGCGGCCGCAGACAAGCAAGGTGAACAGCTAGTGGCAATCGATGTTACTTCCGTAAATCCTCTAAACGACGTCTACCTATGGGTATCGGCCAAGAATGAGCGACTAGTTTCGGCAATCGCTGATGAAATCGAAGCAAAACTCCACGAGGTTGGTGTTGAAGCTAAGCGTCGTGAAGGTAAAACAACCAGTCGCTGGATCATGCTCGACTTTGGAGATCTGGCAGTGCATGTGATGCATGAAGAAGAGCGCATGTATTACACGCACGAGCGTCTGTTCGGCAGCTGCCCAAGCATTCAACTAGACATTACCGACTAGGAATTTGTAGTAAAGTAAAGAAGTTGCTTGGCAACAAAACGGGCCTGTGGCGCAGCTGGTAGCGCACCTGCATGGCATGCAGGGGGTCAGGGGTTCAAATCCCCTCAGGTCCACCAAACTAGAAAAGCCACTCTTCGGAGTGGCTTTTCTTTGTTAACAACAGTGTTTGGCGTTAATCTCTTTTACCTTGTTCACGCGGCGCGAATATTTTTCTTCGGTTAGACCCATCCACTCCGTTTTCATCCAGACTTTCACGATTTCTAGTGCAATCGCTTCGCCGATGATTTTGCCACCGATGCAGAGCACGTTGGTGTCTGAGTGGGAACGGGCAAGTTCTGCGCAGAATGAATCTTGGCAAACGGCTGCGAAGACTCCCTTCACTTTGTTTGCGATCATCGCTGAGCCGTAACCAACACCGTCGACGAAGATTCCGCGTTCGCATTCACCATTCGAAATCGCTAGAGCAGCAGGGTAAACGTAATCTGGTAGGTCTGCAGCCTCTGAGGTGTGAGTTCCAAAATCGGTAACCTCGTGACCCATGCTCTCAAGTAACTTTGTGATCGTTTTCTTGAGTTCTAGTCCGGCGTGATCTGATGCCATGGCGATTTTCATTGGTTCTCGATTCGGATTCTTTTGATTTTGCTGGTGAAACCAGCTTCTAGTGTCAGGTTTTTGGTTTTCAGGCTTAAATGCTCGGCAAGCGCTTTTATTACCGCTTCGTTTGCTTTGCCGTCGACTGCGCGTTCCTGAACGTAGACGGTGAATTGATCGTCGACTTGTTCAACTAACGGCCCTTTCTTGGAGCCTGGCTTTACGGTAACGACGATTCGCATGTTTCAAACTTAGACTGATTGCATGACCTACCGCGGATTCACCCGAGAGCAAATTGCTGGCTTTATTGACCACACCGTTTTGAAGCCGGCTGCTTCAGCTGAAGACATTCACAGTGCTGTTGAAGTGGCGCTTGCTGCAAACGTTGCCGCTGTCTGCTTCCGCCCTTCAGACATGGTTTTAGCCAAGTCTTTACTGGGAGATTCTTCAGTTGATTTGGCTACGGTTGTTGGTTTTCCTCACGGAACTAATGATTCTTATGTGAAAGCATTTGAGACTTCTTTAGCCGTTTCCCAGGGCGCCAATGAGATCGACATGGTTATCCACATCGGTCACCTCATTGAGGGTCGTGACGATTTGGTTTTAGCCGACATCAAGGCTGTGGTTGAAGCTGCTGACGGAGCACTGGTGAAGGTGATTCTAGAGACCTCTGAGCTTACCGATGAGCAAATTGTTCGTGCTTGTGAGCTTTCGCGCGAAGCGGGTGCCGGTTATGTGAAGACTTCGACCGGTTTTGCTAGTGGGGGAGCAAACGCTCACGTTGTTGCGCTCATGGCCAAAACTGTGCCAGGGCTTGGTGTGAAGGCTTCTGGCGGGGTGAGAACTCTCGACCAGCTTATCGACATGGTTGAGGCCGGAGCGACCCGTGTTGGCGCTTCAGGCACTCTTTCGATCCTTGAGGAATTCGATTCAAAAATCTAGTCAAGGTGTGCTTTACTTAAGTACATGACAGAGAAACAGTCGGTTCTTTACCTTTCGCATGGTGCTCCGCCACTTTTGGATGATGAGCTGTGGATGAGTCAACTCGCCAAGTGGGCGACATCAATCGGTAAACCACGTGGCATCGTCATAGTTTCTGCGCACTGGGAGTCGGCTCCAATTTCGATTTCGGCAACCGGCGCAAATACTCCGCTGGTTTATGACTTCGGTGGCTTTTCACCTCGGTTTTACAACATGAAGTATGAAACACCCGATGCGGGTTGGTTGGGGGATTTGGTGGCATCGATGATGCCCGATAACGAGCCGTTACACCGTCATGCAACCAGAGGGTTAGATCACGGAGCTTGGGTGCCACTGAAGGTCATGTATCCAGACGCAGATATTCCTGTTATTCAGCTTTCAATGCCAACGCATGACCCTGTCAAGTTGATGGAAATCGGCAATCGTTTAAAGCCACTTCGCGATCAGGGCATTCTAATTATTGGTTCCGGTTTTATGACTCATGGGCTTCCGTTTATTCGCGACTGGCGAATCGATGCCGATGCTCCAGCTTGGTCGGCGGAGTTTGATGCCTGGTCTTTGGAAGCTTTGGAGAAGGGTGATGTTGACTCTTTGATTAACTACAAGACCCTTGCGCCTGGCATGCCTTACGCACATCCAACTGTTGAGCACTTCACCCCATTGTTTATCACTCTTGGAGCTGCGACTAACCCAGAAGTTCCAGTCGATCAGAAGATTGCGGGTTACTTCATGGGTCTGTCTAAGCGCTCAATCCAGGCTGCTTAGACCACTCGTTCCACAGGGTTCGTAAATCCCAAGCGTTCTCGGCCATCAGGGAAACACCGTTTACTCCGGTTCGCCTGGTTTTGCCGGCGATCAGTAGCAACCTGGTGTTGAAGAGGATATGGCTGGTGCGAGCCTGGGCTTCGTCGAAGAATGTGGCATCGGCTGTTCCGTAGCCATCATCCAGACTGATGAACACCACTCGTTTACCCGAGCGCATCGGGGGAGTTTGGGTGGCAACTCTCACTCCGGCGATTAGAACCTCCGACTTGTTTCTTACGCTTAGAAGCTCGCTTGAGTTGATAACACCCATGGCATCGAGCATCGGTCGGAACTGCTCAATTTGGTGTTCGGTGACATCCATTTTGAGGATATCTAGTTCGGCTTTGAGTTTCTCTTCCTTGGTTAGGTCTTCGCCTCTGGGTAGTTGTTCTTTGAGGTCAAAATCGAAGGTGAACTGATTTGGGTCATCTTTCGGTCTTGTCTTCAGAAGGTTTAGTTCTTTGACGCGTTGCATGATGTCGCCGCGGTTGTGGCCGGAATTTCTAGCAAGTTCATCGAGAGCTCCAACCAGTGCCAGGTTGTTGAGAGTCCTTCGACTAGGTTTTGCTCTGAGGTAGAAATCGGCGATGTCTAGGTAGGGCTGTTCGGCGACGATTCTCTGAACCTCGGCGTCACTGATTCCTTTGACATCGGTGAGTGCCATGCGCACGCCGTAATCGGGAGAAGACGGAACCGGCTGCACCAAAAATTCGTCGGTTGATTTGTTGACGTCGATTGGAAGAAGTTTTACGCCAAGTCTTCTGGCTTCGGCGAGCAGTAGCCTTCGCGGATACATGCCGGGGTCGTGGGTGAGCAGGCCGGCAATGAATTCGGTGGGGTAGTGAGTCTTGAGCCAAGCGCTTTGGTAGGTGGGAAGTGCGAATGCGGCTCCGTGAGCCTTGCAGAAGCCGAAGCTGGAGAAACTGGCCAGTATGGTCCAAACCTTTTCAATTGTTTCCCGGTCGTAACCTCTGGTGGTTGCTTGGGTTTTGAAGAAGCGTTCAACACTCTGAGCGACTCTCGGGTCTTCTAGACTTCTTCGGAATTCATCGGCTTTGGCAAGGCCGCACCCGGTCATCTTGTCGAAGATTCGAAGCACGTGTTCGTGGAAGATAACCACGCCGAAGGTTTCCTGCAGGATCGGCCGAAGGTCTTGGTGAATGTATTCCGCTTTGGCAAAACCGTGTCGTCCGTCGAGGTAAGGGGCAATCATGTTGCCTTTCATCGGCCCTGGGCGGAAGAGTGAAATTTGAATGGTTAGGTCGTTGAACTCGGTTGGTTGGTGCTTGCCGGTTAGCTCTCGTTGACCAGGGCTTTCAATTTGGAAGATGCCCAGGGTATTGGTAGTTCTAATCAGTTCGAAGGTCTTTGCGTCGTCTTTAGGAATGTCGTCTAGTTCAAGGACGATGCTTTTGGTTTTCTCAATCTCGCGAACCGCGTAGGCCATGGCGCTTTGCATTCTCACTCCGAGAACATCGAGTTTGAGCATTCCCATTGGGTCCATGTCGTCTTTGTCGTATTGGCTCATCGGAAGACCCATACCGCTCGTTTCGACCGGGGTTAGGTTCAACAGATTGCCATCGCCGAGGATGACCCCGCAGGGATGCATCGAGATGTGACGCGGCAGTCGGTCGAGTCGCTCGGTGATATCGACCAGTAAGTTCATCTTTCGATCGGATTCGAGAGCAGCATTCAGTTTGGCTAGTTCTGGTTTACTCTCGGCTGCGTCGCGGAACTTTCTGGCACTAAATCTCCACATGTTTTTTGCAATGTCGTCGATTTCTTCTTCATCGAGACCAAGCGCGAGGCCACTGTCTCGCATGGCTCCACGGCCTCGGTAGGTGGACTGCATTGAGAGTAGGGTTACGCGCTCTGATCCGTAACGTTTGAAGATGGCTCGGTAGATGTCGTGACGCCTAGCGGACTCAACGTCGATGTCGATATCGGGAAGGCTGGAACGTTCGGTGGAGAGGAAACGTTCGAAGAGTAGGTCGTGTTCGATTGGGTCGACTCCGCTGATGCCGAGCAGGTAATTGGTGAGTGAGCCGGCCCCCGAACCTCTGGCGGCGATGCGAATGCGCATGTCACGAATCATCTGCGCAACATCGGCCACGGTTAGGAAGTAAGTGGCAAAACCGAGTTGGTTGATGGTAATTAGCTCTTTGCTGAGTCGATGCTTCACATCGAGTAGCTTCTTTTCCTTGGCGTTCGGGTAGCGCCAGTCGACAGCTGCGTGAGCTTTTTGCCAGAGCACTTCGAACGGGTTGCCTTCGATTCCGAGTAGCGCCTTTTCGGGAGTCTTCGGTTTACCCCAACCGCAATCTTTTTCAGGATTGAGTTCACACTTCAGAGCGAGAAGTTCGGTTGTGTCTAGCAGTTTCTTGGCGCGGGTTCGATCCTCGGTGATCTCTTGGGCAAGTTTGTGCATCATCCTCGCTGGTTTCAGCCAGCCTTGGGCATTCGGTTGCGGTTCAAAGTTTCCGAGCGGCTCAAGGTGTCTGGCAGCATCGAGGACATCGGCGGTTAGGGCGTCGTCGGGAGTTAGGTAACGAACGGCGTTGGTGAGCACGGTTGGCACACCGATGTTATCGGCAAGCTGCAGCATTCTTCTGGCTTGGGTAAGTGAGTATGGCGTGCCTGGTTCGGTGAGGTGAGTGGAAATCTCAACTGCCAGGGCGCCTTTGCTGGGAAGTGCTTTTAGCCACTGAATCAGAATGCCGGCAGCAGTGGTGCGATCTTCGGTTAGGGCTGCTCTTCCGAAGTTGCTGTCTGGTCCGAGCAACACGGTGGCAACCGTGAGCCCATCGCGGTCGATGTGCTTGGCGAGCTGCTCTAGGCGAATGCCTGCCTCTTTGCGTTTGACCGTATTGGCCGCTGAAACCAATCGGCAAAGCGCCGCCCAACCAATTCCACCATCGCCGCCGTGGGCGATAATCACGCAGCGAGCGAGCGGTTCGTCCTGGTTATTCAAAATGTTCAAACTAACACCAACGATTGGATTCAACCCCAGTTTGAGACAGGCTCCAATGTGTTTGATTGCCCCGTAGAGACCGTTACGATCGGTGATCGCCAGAGCGCGTTCGGCTCTAGCCGCTGCCGCTTCGGCAAGCAGTTCAGGTCTGGTAACCCCGTAGTGGCCAGAAAAGGCCGAAGCTACGTGGAGGTGGGTAAAACTCACGGATAGACCAGAATCAGGCGCCAATCATCGCCTTGGACGGTGTGGATCAGCTCGTATTGCTGGCAGCTCTTCTGTTGGAGGTCGCTGGCCATTAGGCGCCACATCTCAACTTCGATGATGTCGGTGCCAATCCCGCGCTGGGCGCGGCTGGCTTCCTTCCACCACTCGCGCCTCGCGAACCAACGCATCGGCTTGTTTGCTACCAGGAAGTTGGCGTTACGCCACTTGAAACCGATTGGTTCACCGGTGCCATTGACCGCAACGGCAACCTTTTCATCTACGCGAATCATGCGTAATCCTTCCCTCAAGTTATTCGAACAAATGTTCGAATATCAAGAGTGTATGAAGGACCACCGACATTGCAAATCGGCTACGGCGTGTTGCCTATATTGATTTGATTAGGCTCGGGTCATTGACGCGAACTTTGCCAACTTCAGACGAAACCGGCTGGAACAAAACCTCGTGCATAACATCGTCTGAGCCTTCGGCAGCAGCCTTTAGAAGGTCTAAATCACCTTCGATGTGCGGATCAATCCAGGCTTCGAAGGTTTCTGGCGTGAGCAGTACCGGATTGCGATCGTGAATATGCTCAAGTTCCGGTGCGGTGTGTTTGGTGAGCGTTGTTGCTGATAGCAGCCACTGACCATCGGTAGGGTTTTTCCACCATTCGTATAGCCCAGCAAGGGCGAACATACCTTCATCGCCGGCGTGAATGTAGAAAGGTTGTTTGGTGCCGTCTGGTTTCACTTGCCATTCGTAGTAACCGCTGGCTGGGATTACGCAGCGACGACGAATCACCGAGTCTTTGAATGAAGGCTTCTCCAGAATGCTTTCAATGCGTCCATTGATTAGGGGAGCTCCTGCAGCATCCTTCGCCCAGCGAGGCACCAAACCCCAACGCGCCGAGTGAATCTCTCGGTGAAGCTCTCCGATTGGCGAACCATCCGGTGCTTTTTCAAAAGAACGGTCGACCACAATTGCGATTTGCTGGGTCGGAGCCACGTTGTAACTAATACCTGGCACATCACCAACAATCTCGTCGGCTTCAAAAATGGTGAGAATTTCACCAACGGTTTTGGCAACCACAAATCGTCCACACATAATCAAAGCTCCGATGACATAAGTTTTAGTCGACGTTGAAAAGACTCAAGGTGACGCTGCGGACCAACCGGGCCATCAAGATTTACCCAATCAACCACCGGACGAATGCCGCTGAGCGAACTGACCACCCAAAGCTCTAAGCCGATCAAATCTTCTGGTCGCACATTTTCGGTCGCCGTCGAGTAACCGGCTTGACTGGCAAGGTCGAACAGGTCAGAACGGGTAATGCTAGGCAACCAATTGGTGTTATCGTCTGGGCCATAAAGAACATCATCACGCCACCACAACAGGCTCGAAAGTGCGCCTTCCACCACGAAGCCGTCCTCGTTCACGATGATCGCCTCATCGGCGCCGTAAAGGTTCGATTTGCGGCGAAGCATGCTTCCGTGGGCGAGGTCAGGACCTTTGGTAGACGGATCGATTCGATCGTCCGGTTCATCTGCCGTCCAAAGCGTAACGGTTGGTTTGTAATCTGCTGGCTCGCGAAGTCGGAACACTAGGTTCCCGTTCGAAAGTTCAAAGCGTGGAAAAGCCTGGCCGGTTCGAGGCAAGAGTTTTATCGCTTCGTCCCAGAAGAGATCTAAATCAAGGTCGGTGAGCTTCTCTGCTGAACCATTGAACCTTGCCTGGTGCTTGGAGAGGGAACGAACCCGTCCCTCGCTTACCAGAAAAGAATCAGCAACCTGAAGTGGGTAATCGTATTCTTCGACGACGTGCAAAGCATGACCGTCGAAGACGTAGATAGTCTCGGTCAAACTTGCTCCTAAGGTTTTTGTTCTTCCGTCTAATCTAGTGATAACAAGACACCAGAAAGTGCCATGCGTTTACATGTCGAAACACTCAAAGGTTGGGTAAGCCCAACCAATGCGTTCATCGCACTATTTGCCGGCAACAAGAACGCATTCTGGCTCGATCGTGAGCATTCCAAAACGAATCGCTTCAGTGTGATTGGCACCGGTTCGGAAGTTGTTTTCAAAGACATTGAATCTCTTCAAAATGAGTTGGAAAGCTACCCCGATCAGGAATTACCGTTCACGTTTCGCCCAGGATTAGTGGGTTGGTTAGATTTTGAGTTGTCTAATCCACGATTCTTGCGAGTCGAGAGCGCTATGGTTTTCGATCACGACAAAAAGCACCTACACCTAATTGCAAAAACCGACACCGATGAGAAGTTCAAACGTTGGTTAGATGCAGCTTTACTTCGAATTGGACTAATCGGAGGAGAAAGTCTCAAATACCTCGCTGAGGTGACTGAACCGCAGATTAACTCTGTGACACCCCGTCATAGTGATTCAAAATATCTCGAATTGATTCGCCAAGCTCAAGCACACATTTCGCAAGGTGATGTCTACCAACTTTGCCTCACCAATGAATATGAACTAGCCGGTTCGGCAGATCCTTTGGCAACATTTCTAGATTTGCGTGCAAGTAACCCAGCGCCATACTCCGGCTACTTCAAAATAGGAAACACGACCCTAGTATCTTCCTCGCCCGAACAATTCATTCAGGTCACTATCGATGGAGTTGTTTCATCTAAGCCAATTAAGGGCACACGTCGACGTGGTGAAAACCCTGAAGAAGACCTTCAAATTATTGAGGAACTTTCCACAAACTTGAAGGAACGAGCCGAAAACCTAATGATTGTCGATCTCATGCGAAACGACCTATCTCGAATTTGTGAAGTGGATAGTGTGACCGTTGAGAAGTTGTTCGACGTTGAGTCCTACGCAACCGTGCATCAGTTGGTCAGCACGATTCAAGGCCAACTGGCCCAGGGCAAAAAGGCTACCGACGCAATTTCGGCAGCCTTCCCAGCCGGTTCCATGACCGGAGCTCCGAAACTGCGCGCAATCGAAATCATCCGAGAGCTTGAGGCCGGTCGTCGCGGTGTGTATTCGGGCGTTGCCGGTTATTTGGGCGATAACGGTTCTGCAGAGTTTGGCATGGTGATTCGTTCCCTCGTCTTTGAAAGCGGAAAAATCACGCTAGGAGTCGGCGGGGGGATCACCATTGACAGTGAACCAGCTGCTGAATTAGACGAAACCAAGCTGAAGGCCAAAGCGTTGCTGCGAGCGCTAAAAGCCCCCGACCTGCTGGGCTAATTGGTAACCTTGAGGGAAGCAAAACTTTCCCCAACCAGTGAGTGAATCTGTTGTCTAACGTGCACGAATACGATGTCCAAGCCATTCAAGAGAAATGGCTGCCGATTTGGGATGACCTCAAGCCTTTTGACTCTGGAAAACCTGGCGACACCCGCCCGAAAAAGTATGTCCTAGACATGTTCCCTTACCCTTCGGGCGACCTTCACATGGGTCACGCTGAGGCTTACGCACTTGGCGATGTAATCGCCCGCTACTGGGCTCAAAAGGGCTTCAATGTCATGCACCCAATTGGCTGGGACTCTTTCGGCCTTCCTGCAGAAAACGCGGCAATCAAGCGTGGTCTAGATCCAAAGGGGTGGACTTACGACAACATTGCCCAGCAGCGCGCTTCCATGCGTCGCTATGCCTGTTCGTTCGACTGGGATCGCGTCCTGGTAACTTCTGACCCGATCTACTACCGCTGGAACCAGTGGCTATTCCTAGAGTTTTACAAGCGTGGTCTTGCTTACCGCAAGAACTCAGCCGTCAACTGGTGCCCAAGTTGCCAGACCGTGCTTGCCAATGAGCAAGTAGTTCAGGGCCTTTGCGAGCGTTGCGACTCTACAGTTACCAAGAAGGCTCTAACCCAGTGGTACTTCAAGGTCACCGACTACGCAGACCGCTTGTTAGATGACCTGGACACCCTTGAGGGTAACTGGCCTTCAAAAGTACTCAACATGCAGCGCAACTGGATTGGTCGCTCTTACGGAGCCGAGGTTTCCTTCGATGTTGAGGGACGCGATGAAGCCATCACGGTTTACACAACCCGACCAGACACCTTATTCGGCGCAACCTTCATGGTTGTGGCGGTGGACTCAGCGCTTGCTACAGAACTAGTAGAGGGCGCCGACTCTGCAATTAAGACTGAGTTCGATGCTTATCTTGAGAAAACCAAGAAATCGAACGACATCGAGCGACTTGCAACCGATCGCGAGAAGACCGGTGTTTTCACCGGCCGCTATGCAATCAATCCGGTAAACGGTGAAAAGCTTCCAATCTGGGCATCAGACTATGTCTTGGCTGATTATGGAACTGGTGCCATCATGGCTGTTCCGGCGCACGATGACCGTGACCGCGAATTCGCAGTGAAGTTCAACCTGCCAATTGTTTCAGTGGTTGCCGATGCTGAAGATGTCAATGGTGATGGTCCAAGAATTAATTCTGGAGAGTTCAACGGACTCGAGCGCGAGGCTGCCGGAAATGCGATTGTCGCCAAGCTTGCCGAGCAAGATAAAGGCAAGAAGGCTAAAAACTTCCGCCTACGCGACTGGCTGATTTCTCGCCAGCGTTACTGGGGAACACCAATTCCAATCATTCACTGTGACTCATGCGGTGAAGTTCCCGTGCCAGACGATCAACTCCCAGTAGAACTTCCATCGGCCGAAGGGCTAGATCTAAAGCCGAAGGGTTCGTCGCCGCTAGGTGCTGCCGAAGATTGGGTTAATGTTTCATGTCCGACTTGTGGCAAACCGGCTAAGCGCGACTCCGACACCATGGACACCTTCGTCGACTCGTCTTGGTATTTTCTTCGTTACCTATCTCCAAAGAGTGAAACCGAGGCTTTCCCGATTGACGCGGCCAAGGAGTGGGCGCCGGTTGATCAGTATGTCGGTGGCGTAACGCACGCCATTTTGCACCTGCTCTACGCGCGCTTCTTTACCAAAGTTCTAAACGATATCGGGATGATTGATTTCAACGAGCCATTCACCCGCCTGCTAAACCAGGGCATGGTTCAGATGAACGGTTCGGCGATGTCAAAATCACGTGGAAATCTGGTTCGTCTGAGTGATCAACTTGAAGATCACGGCGTCGACGCAGTTCGTTTGACCATGGCATTCGCGGGTCCACCAGAAGACGACATCGACTGGGCGGATGTTTCACCAGCCGGTGCGGCAAAATTCTTGGCTCGCGCATGGCGTGCAGCTGCCGACGTGAAGAGTGCACCAGGAGTCGATTTCACTTCTGGGAACAAAGAGCTTCGCAAAGCAACTCACACTTTCCTTCGCGACTTTGGTCCTCTGATTGAAAGTTTCAAGTTCAACGTTGGCGTCGCCAAGGTCATGGAACTAGTAAACGCACTTCGTAAGGCAATTGATGGCGAGGCTGGAGGAGCCGACCCTGCAGTGCGCGAAGCTGCTGAAGCTGTTGCCATTGGTCTCTCATTATTCGCTCCGTACACCTCTGAGGATATGTGGTCGATTCTCGGCCACAAGCCAGGAGTAGCCCTTGCCGGTCTTCCTGCTGCTGATGAATCTCTTCTGGTTGAAAATTCAATCGTGGCAATCGTTCAAGTTGATGGAAAACTCCGTGACAAGTTCGAAGTTGCCACCAACATTTCGGCAGATGAGCTTAAAGAAAAAGCTTTCGAATCAGATGCGGTGAAGCGAGCAATTGGTGATCGTGAGATTGCAAACATCATCGTTCGTGAACCAAAACTGGTCAGCATCGCCACCAAGTAATCCACAGTTTCCTCACTAAAGCCGTCTAAGCATTTGGGCGGCTTTAGTCTTTGGCGGTGGAATGGCTGAAGAATCAACTGCTACAGGCTCGGGCCGGTGAGAAGGATGCCCGACGCAAACTGCTTGTGTTGGCGGTTGGGTTTGTAGTTGCCATCGCTCTTTTAGTGTCCGGCCAAACTTCTTCAGAGCCAATCAAAGTAAAACCCCGTAAACCATCTTCGGCCACCGAGTTGAAGGCGGGCTACATACACATATCTGGTGCTGTTGTTCATCCTGGGGTGTATCCCATCTCCATTGGAACGCGCTTGTTTGAAGTAATAGCAATGGCTGGAGGCTTCACGGCAAAGGCCGATCGAGACAGCGTCAATCTCGCTAGAACTGTCACCGATGGAGAACAGGTTGTAGTCTCAGGTATCGGCTCAGACTCGATAAACGACGGGTTGATTCACTTGAACAAAGCCACCGCAGCCGATCTTGATAAATTGCCTGGGATTGGTCCAACCCTTTCTGAGCGAATCATTGACTGGCGAAACGCCAATGGTGGATTCAAAAAGCTTGAAGACCTTCGCCGCGTCGGTGGCATTGGCGATAAATTGTTTGCCGGCATCAAGAAATTAGTGACTCTTTGACCAGGCGTTACTTGTTCCTGGTATTTTTCTTGGTCTCCGCCTATTTCGCCTCCCTGATTATTCAGTCGTCACTTTTTCAACCTGCATCTGCAAAGGCACTAGCCCAGGACTTCAAGTCTGTAAACATCGGCTTTTGTGTGGTCAATTCGGTTGGGAATCGTTGGTCAATAATCGTCCATGATGGCGAACTGGCGAAAGGTGCAAAAGGCATTCTCGCCTCCAAAGCCACTAAGTTCCAGCAAGGAGATTGCCTTTCTGCACGAGTCCAACTAAGTGTCATCGCAGGTTTTAGTCGGTTTGCATTCAACGGCTCGCTTAGGGAAGTTGTTGGCGAAATAAGGCATCAAGAATCGTTTTCAGCGGTGAATGCGATGCGCAAGTTCGCAGGAAATAGAAATGGCGATCCAGCCAATCTGGTTTCTGGATTAGCAATCGGCCTTGATCAAGGTCTATCCAAGCAGTTTCTGGTGAACATGAAATCGACCGGCCTAACCCATCTAACAGCGGTTTCGGGTGCTAACTGTGCAATTGTTTTGGGGTTATTTTGGTTAATCGCCAAATTCATTGGCTCGGGTAGAAACCTCAGGTTTGTATTCTCCGTTTTGGCACTCGGTGGTTATGTCACTTTAGTCGGACTGCAACCTTCGGTGTTGCGGGCTGCCTTCATGATGACCGTGGTTTTAGCTGCTTTTGAATTCGGTCGCCGAGTTTGGATTCCGGCTGCACTTGGCCTGGGTTCAGCAATTCTTCTGTTGATTGATCCTTGGCTCATAGCGGATTATGGGTTTTGGCTTTCGGTGTTAGCTACTCTCGGATTGGTTTTGCTCACACCATCTCTGAGCACAATACTTCAAGCACATCTGCCAAAACCAATTGCAATAGGCCTTTCCGCAACGATTGCGGCACAACTATGGTGTCTACCGCTCTTGGTGGAGCTTCAGGGCGGTTTCACTACCTATTCGGTGCTTGCCAATCTATTGGTCGAACCAGCCGTGCCAGTCATCACAATCTTCGGACTTATCGGAACCCTGCTAGGACCACTCTTTCCGTGGCTCGGGAGTTTGATGTTTGCAATTGCCTCTATACCTGCCAGTTGGATAGTCTTCGTAGCTAATTCACTTTCGCAGGGGCCATACCAACTGATTGAGTTACCAACGGGCGCTCTTGGATTGTCTCTTCTTTCCGCTTTCGTGCTCTCAACAACTTGGGCCTTGATTCGAAGAAGTCTATTTCCCGCAATTTTGAGCGGTTTGATGATTCTTGTTTGGATTGGCTTGGAAGTAGGTGGAATTGGCTCGAAACTTTCTTGGCCAATAATCAATTGGTCTCTAGTTGCCTGTGATGTTGGGCAAGGAGATTCCCTCATTGTTCGATCAAACAACAAGGTTGCTGTGATTGACGTCGGTAAAGACCCAGAACTTGTAGATCGCTGTCTCGATCGTTTGGGAATAATGGCGGTTGACCTTCTCGTCCTTACTCATTTCGATCTTGATCACGTTGGTGGAATCTCGGGCGCACAGCGGGGGAGGGAAATCAAACTAGCGCTTTTCTCACCCTTTCCAGACGAAAGACCTGAAGCTCAGGTCATAGTTCAAGAAGTAACCAAATATTCGAATCAGGTAATGGTCGCCGATGTAGGACTTGAAGGAAATCTAGGTGAGTTTAATTGGCAAGTTATAAGTTCATTAGGCAAATTGGCTGAAAGTGCGAATCAAGGGTCTTTGGCCATTCGGTTTGAAAGCTCAGAATTGGTTGTTTACACGCTGGCAGACCTCGATGAGGTAGCTCAAGAACAGGCAATCGGTAATGCTCGAATGTCTACAAAATTTACCGTCGTAAAGGTATCTCACCACGGCTCTGCGGATCAAAGTGAAAAATTTTATAAAAGAATTGACCCAGACATAGCGCTGATTTCGGTTGGGAAAGGAAACTCATACGGTCATCCAACCGCCAAGACTCTGAACATGTTGGCTGAGCTCGATACAAAGGTATTTAGAACTGATCTGGATGGTGCCATCTCGATTGCACTTAACAAAGGTGTAATCGAAGCCAGAGTCGCAGGCGCTCGGTAGGCTGGACAATGTGGGTAAAGCAAGAATCATAGAATGGCGCAAGGCAGTTCCTTCGCCACTGATTCTGGTATTCGGTTCAGAGGAGTATTTCTCTTCTTCGGCTATCCGCAGGATCCGCGACCAGCTGCGTTCAAGTCAACCCAGCCTGGAAATCTATGAGGTAGAAGCCAGCGAATACAACGCAGGCGACCTTGTAAACATGATTAGTCCTTCGCTTTTTGCAGATCCCAAATTGGTGATTATCAACGGCGTGGAACGGGCCACCGATGCACTGATAGAAGATGGCAAGGCAATTGACGTCGAGGATTTGACCGACGTAACTCTAATTCTTCAGCACGCCGGAACCAGCACTCGTGGCAAAGCCTTACTCGATGTAGTTAGAGCCAATGAGAAGGCTGTTGAAATTGCCTGCGCCAAACTGTCTGATAAAGACAAGGCGGCTTTTGTTCAAGCGCACTTCCTCGAAGCTGGTCGCAAATACACCCAATCTGCTATACGTGCTCTTGTCGATGCATTCGGCCAGGACATTCCTGAGTTAGCTGCAGCTTGCGATCAACTTTTGGCCGACAGCTCCGAACAAATCGATGAAGCGCTCGTAGATAGGTATTTCGGCGGTCGCATCGAAGCAACGTCATTTAATGTGTTCGATAAAGCAGTCGAAGGGCACTCCGGAGAAGCACTCGTGCTACTTAGGCATGCATTGCAAACCGGTGAAGATCCGATTCGCTTAATAAGTGGCATCGCATCGAGTTTGAAACGTATGGCAACTATTCTTCACGATCCAAGAGCAAACGCTGCATCTTTAGGTGTTACCGATTGGGTGTTTAACAGGATTCGAAAGTCTACAAACGGCTGGGACGACGATGGAATGATTAGAGCTCTTCAATTGCTTGCAGATGCAGATGCAGCAGCCAAAGGAGCCGAACGTCAACCCGAATACCGCCTAGAGCAACTCATTATTCTGATTGCCAATCGAGGCCGCATTTGAAGAGACTAAATTCAGCCTTGGTTCTCATTGCCATTTTGGCAATTGCATTTGTGCTTAGACCGGCTGTTGCTCAAATGGGCCCAGTGCTCGACTTGATTCAGCAAAAACTCGCCATGTCCGATACCGAGACGGCACTGCTTGCTGCTGTTCCAGTACTCTGTTTCGGCTTTGGTGCTTTTGCGTCACCCACATTAGTTAGGCGTTTCGGGTTGAATCAGACCATGGTCGGTTTATTACTGATTTTGCTGATTGCCGTGACATTTAGGCCTTATCTCGGGTTCTTAGGACTTTTGATTGGTACCACTCTTGCTGGACTTTCGATAGCAGTTGCCAACGTGCTTCTACCCACGATTGTCCGGGAAAGGTTCCCTAAACGAGTTGTGCCATTAACTGCCGCCTACACAACGATTCTTGCGGTGTCGGCAAGTTTCGCAGCCGCCTACAGTTATCCGAGTGCCGCCGAGTTTGGTTGGCAATTCTCGCTTGCGCTTTGGGCGTTACCAACACTATTGGCCGTTCTATTGTCGCTTTCCCTTATCGGGGAGAAAAGCAAACAGGAGCAACATGATCTAAGTGATCACTCCGGAGACTTCAAGCTAATCAGTCGATCGCCAATTGCCTGGGCAATCATCGCCCTGTTTGGAATTCAATCGCTTGGCTTTTATGCTCTGCTGGCTTGGTTGCCAAATCTCGCTATCGATTCAGGTATGAATCCGACCGACGCAGGTTCGCTACTTTCCCTAATGGCGATTATTGGCGTTCCGCTTGGTTTGATTTTGTCTTCGAACTTCGGTCGATTCAAGAGCCTTGCGCTGGTTGGTGCTCTGATCTCAACGGTCACTCTGATTGGGATGGTGCTTCTGCTTTGTCAGCTCTGGATACCAGCTGCTGTGGTCATCGGTTTTGGTCAGGCATCAAGCTTCCCGCTATCTCTGAGTCTGATTTCTACTCGGGCAGCCAACCAGAGACTAACCACAATGCTGTCTTCTGTTTCTCAAGGCGTTGGTTATTTAGTTGCCGCTGGTGGAACTTTCCTCTTTGGATGGTTCGCGAATGTTTCGGGTAACTGGCAGGGGAGCGTGATCGGTTTGATTGTTCTTACCGCAGTGCAGGTCGTTGCTGCTTGGTATGCCGGTAGACCACAGGTGATCAAATAGAGAAAAATCCCGCTGATTTTCATCAACGGGATTTTTTACGTTTCAGCTTTAGAGGGCTGCAACCTTCTTGGCGATAGCCGACTTGCGGTTTGCGCCCTGGTTCTTGTGAAGAACACCCTTCGATACTGCCTTGTCAATCTTCTTGCCAGCGGTACGTAGAGCTTCAGTTGCTGCTGCCTTGTCTCCAGCGGTTGCTGCTTCACGAACGGCGCGGATAGCGGTCTTTACTTCGCTCTTCACTGCCTTGTTACGCTCTGCTGCCTTGGCGTTGGTGCCAATACGCTTGATCTGCGACTTAATGTTTGCCATTGTTCACTTTCGGAAAAAGTTTTGCTTGGGATTCGCTTCGGATGGAGACACTCACCCGTAACAAACATCTAGCCTATCAGGGCTTAGGTGATAAGGGCAACCATTTATGCGAGAATGTATCTGTTGCCATCGCAGCACTTCGAGAATCAATCCCAAGAGGTAAATTTTGTCGCCACGCGCTAAAACCAGGCT
>JBJORE010000002.1:0-26276 GCA_046049565.1 Actinomycetota bacterium | reverse complement strand
AGTGCAATGTAAGCGCCGGTGATGCTCGCGGTGCGAGTTCCACCATCAGCTTGCAAAACGTCGCAATCGATAACGATGGTGTTCTCGCCGAGAGCTTTAACATCAACGATTGCGCGAAGGCTACGACCGATTAGGCGTGAGATTTCGTGAGTGCGACCGCCGATTTTGCCCTTGACAGCTTCACGATCCGAGCGGGTGTGGGTGGCACGTGGAAGCATCGAATACTCTGCGGTGACCCAACCCTCACCCTTGCCGACCTTCCAGCGAGGAACGCCGGCGGTAAAAGATGCGGTGCAAAGAACTTTGGTGCCACCGAAGGAGATCAGGGCACTTCCTTCAGCGTGATCGCTCCAACCGCGATGAACGGTAACTTCTCTTAGGTCGTCGTTGTTGCGACCATCTGCGCGCGTGCCCATATTTCTCCTATAACGATTCGACGCTTACAACCTCGGGACCGAGGAAGCGGCGAGCCAACTTTTCAAAAGACTTTGTGTCTCCGGTTGCCTGGAAACGGTAGTTCGGAGCATCGGTGTCGGTGCGAAGAAGACCCTTTGCGGTGAGCGTGCGATAAACGTCTTTGGCGGTTTCATCATCGCTGGAGACCAACGTAACTCCGTCGCCCATCACATAGCTAATCGCGCCGGTCAAAAGTGGGTAGTGTGTGCAGCCAAGAACTAAGGTGTCAACTCCCGCGTCACGCACCGGAGCCAAGTATTCTTCGGCAACTTTCATTAGTTCTGCCCCAGAAGTAATTCCCCGCTCAACGAACTCCACGAACCTTGGACAGGCTGCCGTCGTGATGTCTATGTCCACAGCCGCAGCAAAGGCGTCCTCGTAGGCCTTCGAAGATATCGTGGCATTCGTTCCGATGACGCCGATGTGGTGGTTTCGGGTCGATGCCACCGCGCGGCGAACTGCTGGCTGAATCACTTCCACAACCGGAATGCCACGGCCAATCGTATAGCGCTCCCTGGCATCGCGAAGCACTGCAGCGGAAGCCGAGTTACAGGCGATCACTAAAAGTTTTACACCTTCATCGACGAGTCGATCCATAACTTCTAAAGCTAGGCGGCGAACCTCTTCAATGGGCTTTGGGCCATAAGGACTATTGGCGGTATCCCCAACATACAGAATCGACTCGTTAGGAAGTTGGTCGATGATGGCACGCGCAACGGTGAGTCCACCGACTCCTGAGTCGAAGATTCCAATTGGCGCATTGTTCACGTGGATAAGTCTAGTAACGCAGTGTCTGACCACTCGCTAGGCTGGTTAGGTGCTGAAATCGACCGCCCTACTTACTGACCGCTATGAACTGACCATGGTTCAGGCTGCGCGTCGTTCTGGATTGGCCGGGCGCGAATGTGTTTTCGAGGTGTTCAGCCGACAGTTACCCGCCGGCCGTCGCTATGGCGTGGTTGCTGGCACCGGACGACTACTCGATGAACTCAAAGAATTTCGCTTTGGCACCGATGAACTTAACTGGTTGACCCAAGCCAAAATTGTCGACAGTTCGACAATTGACTTTCTGGCAGATTTCAAATTCACCGGAAACATTTGGGGTTACCGCGAAGGCGATGCTTACTTCGCCTACTCCCCCGTTTTAGTTGTCGAAGCTCCCTTTGAGCAGGGCGTGCTTCTGGAAACTCTGATTCTTTCAATCATGAATTACGACTCAGCCGTTGCATCTGCGGCATCACGCATGCGCTCGGCAGCCGGACAACGCTACCTCGCGGAAATGGGCGGCCGTCGCACCAACGAACAAGCTGCTGTCGCTGCAGCGCGAGCCGCCTACATCGCTGGTTTTGACGCTACCTCGAACTTAGAAGCAGGCCGCAGCTGGAACATCCCAACGATGGGCACTGCCGCTCACGCATTTACTTTGCTTCACAACAATGAATCGGAAGCTTTCAAGGCTCAGGTTGACACTTTCGGAACTGGAACCACACTTTTGGTCGACACCTACAACACCGACGAAGGCGTTCGAAAAGCGATCGAGATCGCTGGGCGATCCCTTGGTGCGGTCCGAATCGATTCCGGAGACCTCGGCGTTGAAGTTACTCGAGTTCGCAAATTGCTCGACAGCCTGGGTGCATCGGGCACCAAAATTACTGTGACCAACGACCTCGACGAACATGCCATCGCCGCCCTAGCGGCCGCGCCGGTGGACAACTACGGCGTTGGAACCTCCGTGGTAACCGGTTCTGGAGTGCCAACTGCCGGTTTTGTTTACAAGCTAGTTGCCCACAAGGATGAAACCGAAAACTGGGTCAGCGTATCAAAACGATCTGCCAACAAGACCAACATCGGCGGACGCAAACAGGCGCTTCGTCAACTTGAAAATGGCATTGCCACCAAAGAGTTACTTGCAGCAGGCCACGAAATAGTAAAAGCCTCTGACCAGCGTGAACTTTTAGTCCCGCTAGTTACTAATGGCCAGATTGATTTGAAGTTCACCGGCTCGGCTGGAGTTGCATCCGCTCGAGAGCTACACCAGCAGGCCATGTTGGAACTGCCCTTGCAGGCCCACCGCCTACAGCGCGGTGAAGCTGCGCTACCAACCGAGTTTATTTAGGCTCGTCGCCTGAACTTTTCGGATCTTCTGGACGTAATCCGTCGTAGATTTCCTTGCAAATTGGACAAACCGGGAACTTCTCCGGATCACGTCCTGGCACCCAAATCTTGCCACATAAGGCATGAACTGGGGTGCCTAGAACGGCTGACTCAACAATCTTTTCTTTCCGCACATAGTGAGAAAAACGTTCGTGGTCGCCAGGTTCTAAAAATTGAACCTCTTCTTCAACGAGTAGATCTCCAGCAGATTGTGGAAGGGTTTCTTGCGCAGACATTACTTCGCGGCACCTAGACTGCCGAGAGTTAGGGTCATGGTTTGGGTTTCGCCATTTCTAAGGAACTCCAACTTGGATTCTGCCCCAGCCGCTTCCCAACGAACTGCCGCGGTTAGGTCGCTCGCTTCAAGAATCACCTTGTTGTTGAACTTGGTAACGACATCCCCAGCCTGAAGTCCAGCCAGCGCTGCTGGCCCGCCTACAGTGACTTCCTTGATGAGAGCGCCCACCGAAAACGATGCAGAGTTAGCTTCATCGAAGGGCTGATCTGTGACCATGGCACCTAGTAGGCCGTGACTTGCTTTTCCGGTGGCAATAATTTCATCGGCAATACGTTTCGCAACATTTGATGGAATAGCAAAACCAACGCCGATGTTTCCCGATTGACCCGAGGTGCTCGAACCAGTAGAGGCGATGGCCACGTTGATCCCGATCAGCCTTCCAACCGAGTTCACTAGAGCGCCGCCGGAGTTACCTGGGTTAATCGCGGCATCGGTCTGGATAACACTCAGGCTAACCGGCGCCGAACCGGAGCCGTTCCACAGTTGGAGGCCAGAACCGTCCGAAGGAGCCGAAGAGTTGGCAACTGAAATGGTGCGGTTCAGTGCCGACACAATTCCGGTGGTAACCGTCTCTGGTAACCCCAGCGGTG
The DNA here is from genome assembly GCA_046049565.1 of Actinomycetota bacterium. Taxonomy (GTDB): domain Bacteria; phylum Actinomycetota; class Actinomycetes; order Actinomycetales; family Microbacteriaceae; genus Rhodoluna. The sequence continues at coordinate 22,778 of JBJORE010000002.1, read as the reverse complement.
CGCCGATTGCGATGACCGGGTCGCCAACATTCAGGTTTGAAGAGTCGGCGAATTGGATTGGAGTGAATTTAATAAGAGAAGATATTTTGATCACCGCAAGGTCATTTAACGGATCGGTTCCAACGATCTCAGCCTTGTAGGTTCGCTTGTCAAAGGTTTGCACCTCTACAGAAGGGCTGTTTGTTTCACCATCGAGGGTGACCACGTGAGTATTGGTGAGGATGTAACCGTCCTCGGTCAGGAAGACTCCTGAACCGGAACCACCAGCAGAAGCTCCACCAACCTTGATGGTGACGACGCTTGGTAGCGCTGTAGTAGAAGCCGCACTTACCCAGTTGAGGTTTTCACTTCGATTAACAACTACCGGAGCCGGGGCGGTGGCAAGGTAATAACTACCTACGGCAATTCCCCCGCCCATGAGCGACGCAACAAGCGCACCGATAATCACTCCGCCAGTAGCGGTGATCGGCTTACGCACCTTCACCTTGGTTGGCGCAACAAAAGTTTGCGCTGGCTTATCGAAGAAGAACTGGTGGTTTTGCTGTTCAGACATGCTTCTAAGTTTATGAAAACATCCTGAAAGGTTTCTGAGTATTAGCAACCTACCGCATTGGGTTTTTGAATACAGTTCCAATGCACCAGTGAAACATTTCCTGAAGAACTACTTGGCGCTAGTCCAACATTCACCGTAATTGGTGGGCTGATCCCATAAACCAAGCCCGTAAGTGGCACCCATTTACTGTGACCAATAATGCGGTAACGAACCGAATAGCCAACAGAAAGCCGCACCTGGTAGGTACCTTTCGAATTCCAAACGTGTTGAAGGAGCTGTCCGTTTGCAGTTTGACCATCACCAAAATTCCAGGAATAAGTCTGGGGCGTGAAACGAACTTGAGAGGGGTACCAAAATAAAAGGCGATTCTTCGTATGACGATTTGCGTTTGCAGAATAACTTCCTGACGCCCCGACGGGCAGGTTCAAAGCTCCAGAGATCTTCGGCTTGTCTGGCACGACCGTGAAGTTATTGTTGTAGTTCCTTGGTTTACCGGGCTTAACGGGTTTGGTTGGTTTCTTTGGTTTCCCGATGAGTTTCCAGATTTGATTGCCACAAACGGTTGCCGAAACCGGCGTTACCTGGCCGGAATACTTAAGTCGACCACTTTGTCCACCGGCCACCGAACACGAAATAGCCTCGGCCGGAGCTGGAACCAAGGTGACTTGGAAGATAATCGCGAGCGAAATAATTCCGGAACCCATTGCTTTGAACATGGAACAGAGAATAGAGCTCTTTGAAACAGGCGCTCAAAAGTTGTCCACAACTTAAAGCAACAGACCCAATCGAATGAACGATTGGGTCTGTTATTGGTTGCGGAGGCAGGATTTGAACCTACGACCTCCGGGTTATGAGCCCGGCGAGCTACCGAACTGCTCCACCCCGCGGTGTGAGTTCAGTTTAGCACGAAACCAGTACTACTTGCCAGCCGCCTTTTGAGCATCGGCAATTGCCTTCTTCAAGGCCTCACCGGCTTTACCGTAGGCAGCCCAGTCTCCAGCCTTGAGGGCTTCGGTTTGGTCGTCTAGAGCTTTCTGTGCATTTGCAAGAGCCTTGGCAAGATCAGTGACACTTCCAGTACCTGAGCCACTGCCAGGTTCTTCACCAGGGTTGACCGTTCCTGAGCCAAATAGTGAGTTGAGGGCACCTTCAAGGGTGTCTTCGAACGCAATCTTGTCACCAAACATGACCAGAACCTTCTTCAATAGAGGGAAGCTGGTTTCACCGGTGGACTGAATGTACACGGGTTGCACATACAGCAGACCGCCACCAACTGGCAGGGTCAGTAGATTTCCGCGAAGCACCTTGGTTGATCCCTGCTGAAGCAAGTTCAAGAGCCTTGAAACTTCCGGGTCGGTGGTAAAGGAGTTCTGCACCTGGCCAGGTCCAGGCACTACCGAGTTCTTCGGAAGTGTTAGCAGGCGCAACTTTCCGTATTCTCCGGAAATCTGCCCCTTAACGTTTCCAGCGTCGGAGTTGGCAACCAGATAACCGGTTAGCACGCTTCGGTTCGACTCACCGGTAGAGCGTGGAATAAATCCCGTGTAAATCGAGAAGTCCGACTTGGTTGTTCCAGGCGCCTGAAGCGTTAGATAGTAAGGAGGCTGATAAGCGGTGGTGTTGGTATCGCTTGATGGATCGTTAGGGACCATCCAAGCATCTTGCTGCGAATAGAACGCACCGGCCTCGGTCACGTGGTACTGACCGAGAATGCCTCGCTGAATCTTGAACAGGTCAGCTGGGTAGCGCACGTGACTCAAAAGAGCACCAGACATTTCACTCACCGGTGAAACGGTGCCAGGGTAAACCTTCATCCAGGTCTGAAGGATTGGGTCTTTGGTATCCCACGCGTAAAGCTTGACCGAACCGTCGTAGGCATCGACAGTAGCCTTCACCGAGTTTCGGATGTAGTTGATGTCTTTACCATCCACCGAAATGGATGAATCCGATGCTGCTTCGCCGTAGTTTTCTGCGCGTGAATAAGGGTACTGCGATGAAGTTGTATAGCCATCGACAATCCACTTGACTCGGCCATCAACTACTGCTGGATAAATGTCGCTGTCCAAAGTTAGATAAGGCGCTGCTGCAGCCACACGGTCGATAGGGTTTCGATCGTAAAGAATCTGCGATGCGTTGCTAATCGCATCCGAGAGCAAAAGCTGCTCGCTGGAGAACTTGATTGCGTAAGCCAACCGAGTGTAGAGGTTGTCTAGCTTTGGACCGCCGTTACCCTTGAAAGTCGTGTAGGTCTGCTCAGCATTGTCGGCTCCACCTGGATAGTCCATCTCACGGTCAGCCCCGGTTCCACCGACGATTGAGTATTCAGGTGAGTACTCACCGAAGTAGATTCTTGGTTCATAAGTGCCAAGTGCGCCCTCGGTTGGGATTCCCTTCTGAAGGAATACTGGCTGACCGTCGCTGTCGCGCTGGTTACCGTATGCGGCCACCAAGCCGTAACCGTGGGTGTAAACAAGGACGTTGTTGAACCAAGACTGCGAGGTTCCCAAACCGGCTTGGTTTAGCTCACGCGCAGCAATCACGGTGTCTTGGATTTTGCCATCCAAGGTGTAGCGGTCAACATCTAGGTCGTTGCTGAAGTTGTAGTACTGACGGTACTGCTCCAATTGACGGAATGAGCTCGAGACCAGCATTGGGTCGAGAATTCGAATGTTAGCCGTTGTGTCGGCGTCTTTGCGAAGGTCTTCCTGAGTTGCCGTGGTCTTGGCGTTGTACTCGATAGATTCAACGTCATCTAGACCGTAGGCGAATCGGGTTGCTTCGAGGTTGCGGTTAATGTACTCGCTTTCAAGCGTGCGTTCGTTCGGGACAACTTGGAAAGTTTGAACAATCCATGGGTAAATTCCACCAAGGATGATCGAACTGACAATCATCAAACCGGTGGCAACGATTGGAAGTCGCCACTTGCCGATAAATCCGCCGATTAGGAAAAGAACTGCGACCACGAGTCCAATTCCGGCAACAATTTGCATGCCCGGAATCTGAGCGAAGACGTCTGCGTAGGTTGCTCCGGTGTAGAGGCCAGAAGAACTAGTCATGGTCTTGTACTGGTCAAGCCAAATGGATACGGATTCAATTACTAGGTAGATGGCTGCAAGAACAGATATTTGAATTCGGGCGCCCTTTCCTACTGTTGTTCCTCGCCCAGCAAAACGGAGGCTACCGTTTACTGCGTGTAGGAAGACCACACCGAGTGTGGTTACCAAGAAAAGTGTCGAAAGGAACGAGACCAAGTTGCTCAAGAACGGGAGTTGGAAAAGGTAGAAACCTGCATCCAGTTTGAACTGCGGGTCAAGTCGTCCGGTAGGTGTGTAATTCAAAAACATGAGCGCCTGCTGCCAGCGCGGAGCTGCACCGATGCCAGCCAAAACGCCGATTACCAGCGGGGCCAAAATCAGCAGACTCTTTCGCACTTTTGCTAGCGATTCACGCACCGCAGCTAGCGGATCGTTAACCGGAGCCGTCTTCACATAAAGAGGTTTCATCTTGTTCGTTACAAAAACATTGATACCAACAACCAATGCTGCGAAAACTCCGGCGCTGATTCCAAGAATTACCTGCGAGCGAATCTCCGTGAAGAGAACCTGGTCGAAACCAAGCTGCTGGTACCAGAGAACCGAGGTGTAAAAGTTTGTCGCTGCAAGGAAGGCCAATGCGAGGACAACAAGGATGATGATCGAAAGCTGAGCTGGACGCAACGGTTTGAAGTTCATAAAACTAATCTACTTGGCGGAACAGACAGGCAACTTGCTTATATCGCCATCTCGGGAAACAACCTTAAGGATCTGCAGCGCATCGTCTAGGGTTTCCACCGCGAAAACATTCAGTCCCTTGGGAATGTTGCCAAAAACTTCATCGCAATTTTCTTTCGGTGCAAGGAAATATCTATCGCCCGCGCGTTTTGCAGAAATCATTTTGTAGTCGATTCCCCCAATCGGACCAACTACACCGCTAGCCGAGATCGTTCCAGTGCCGGCAATTTTCTTTCCACCGGTTAGTGAATCGGATGTTGCCTTATCGATAATGCCCAGAGCAAACATCAACCCGCCGGAAGGTCCGACCACACCACTCAAATCGAGTTTTACCTTCAGCGTTTTAGCGATTTCAGGTGCGATGGCGAGCTTGGCAGCTGCTACGGCGTCGGCCTGAGATGTTTCGAACTCCCTAAGATCCCGAGCCTCGGTTTCCTCTTTCGTTTGGTCAATCGGGTAGAAATAATCCAACGGAAGGATGCTTCGATCGGTGGAGAAAAACGCATCGAGAAGGTCTAAGAAATTTGGGGTGTTACCTGGACGACCATAAACCGAGACAGTCAACAAATCTAAAGAACCAGGATTCTCGCTAAACGGAACCCCCGAGACTTGAATGATTTCAACCCCGTCATAGTCGCCGAGAACGTTGTACGCAGGCCCAGGCTTGGAAATCACATATGGCAACTGTTGACTCACACCCCAGCTCATTGCCAAGACGGAGAATGCGACCAGCCCAAGGCCTAGCTTTCTCCGAGTCTTTACCTGCACCTGTCCAGCCTAAATGGCTGGGCAACGCTGACGGCGAACAAGATAAGAAACACAGGCTAAACACAGGCTTGTAGGAATAACCTTGAAAAATGAGCAACGACAACGTGCCTGAAGGTTTCGATCCCGAAGATTTCGCAAAGTTTCTTCAGGAACTCCTGAGCGGGAACGGCAATATCAACGCAGAAGAATTGGCTCGCGTAGCAGGACTACCGAACGATCCAGCCGTGATTCAAGCGTTGTTAGCTCAATTGCGTCAATCAATTTCCGCAGGCGAAAGTCAAACAGTGGCAGGAGTCAACTGGACGGTCGCCAGCCAGCAGGCAATTGCCCAAGCGCGGGAAGGCGGCAGATCGGTTAGTGAAAGCGCCAAGAAGTCCCTGCTTGAAGCATCCCGAATCGCCGATCTTTGGCTCGACCAAGCTACCTCCCTGAGTGCTTTAGCAAATGAACCTAAGTTTGTCACCCGAGAAATTTGGGTTAAGGATGCGCTACCTCTTTTCCAGGAACTCGCCGGACCGATTGCCCAAAGAGTTGCTACAGCCCTGACCGAAAACCTGCAGGCAAACCTACCAACCGAACTTGAGGGTCTTTCCCAAGGCGCTCAGGGGATCATGAGATCCGCCGGCGGCGCACTTTTTGCCATGCAGCTGGGCTCTGCTCTTGGCAAACTTAGCCACGAGGTCTTGACCGGTGGCGATATCGGGCTACCGTTCTATGCAGAATCACGAGCAGGTTTCGTTGCACAGAACCTAAGTAAGTTCATCGCAGACAACACGCTCGATGAGGAACAGGCGAACATTTACATTGCCGTTCGCGAGTTTGCGCACGCACGGTTATTCCGCCACAGCCGTTGGTTGCGCGAAGCAGTGATTGCCCAGTTGACGAATTATGCCAATGGCATTTCAATTGACGGAGAAGCGATGAGTGAACTTGCCTCATCGATTAGTCCGGAAAATGCCGAAGCCTTGAAGGCAGCCCTCGAAAGCGGAGCTTTGCTATCGGAGCGAACTGAAGAACAACTGGCTGCTCTTAAATCAATCGAAACTCTTCTTGCTCTCATCGAAGGTTGGGTGGAAGTTGTGACCGAAAACTCCACCAAGCTGTTGCCCACCTCTGGAACCCTAGACGAAGTTATGCGTCGAAGGCGAGCCACTGGCTCACCGGCGCAGTCAACCTTCGCCACTCTGGTTGGCTTGGAATTGAAGCCAAAACGATCTCGAGAAGCAGCAGCTTTTTGGCGGACGTTGACCGAAAAACTCGGAGTCGAAAAGCGCGACGATATCTGGGATCACCCAGACTTACTCCCATCAGCCGAAGATATTGACAACGTAGAAGGATATCTCAACAGGATTAATGGCGTAGAAGATTCAATCGATCAGGCGCTTCGAGACCTACTGAACGGTGAGCAATAACCGACTGTGAATAAGTTGATGGAACTCCTTCAACTTCGCAACAGAATTACGGGATGCCCTTTCAGCTGAATCCTTCCAAAGTTCCAATTTGGCAAAACGAAGCCTCCTTGCGACTTGGCTTGGGCGACGATAGTCAAGTTTTGAGTGAGGTCACAAATGCCCAAGAGCGACTAATCGACCTTCTATTTCGGGGAATTCCTGAAGGCCAGCTGGAACGAGTTGGGCTATCGGTTGGGCTAAATGAAATCGATACCAAACAACTGATTGAGCAACTTCGTCCTAGTCTTCTTGACCAAAGTTCGACAGGAGGTAGTGGCAAAGCCCTCGATGTTAGGTTCGCAGAGATCATTCGAATTGGTTTCGAAACAAGTAATGCACCAGAGCGAGTTTTGGCAATGCGGGCTAGCACTGTGATCGAGGTGGGTGAATTGAATCGCACCGGGCTACTGCTGATAAAAGCACTAAGTGAGTCAGGCTTCTGCCGATTTGAAACCCGGGACTATGGATCTGTTCGAAGGCAAGACATTGGCGAGCTCTCTTATCCTCTGGAGCAACTCGGAATTTCGCGCCTAGCCGCGGCTCGCGCACTCCTCGAAACTAACGCGCCACGACTGAACATCACTCACCCTTCGAAAGTATCCAAGAAAGCAAATCGCGTGATCGTTATGAGTGCGATGCACCGAGTGACTCCGAACGCCTATCGGGCGCTACTCGAGCCAAACCTTTCCATTGAATACGGAATTGAAAAAGTTAGTGTTTCACCGCTGGTAGTTCCTGGTGAAACACCGTGCCTAGGGTGCCGCGATCTTTGGGAGTCGGAAAAATGTGCCGACTGGGCCTCGACGGCAATTCAGTTGGCGGCGAGAAGAGACCACTTGGACGATGGCGCGGGTTTACTCTTTGCCGTGTCAATGGCTACTAAATCCATTTGCCAATTTGTTGACTCAGGTTTTCTTCCGGTTACCCAAGGGTTCGAGATTTCTCTAAGGAATCGTATTGTGAGTGAGCTTGGTTGGCAGCGGCATCCAGCTTGCGAATGCTTGCTGGCTAAGCAGAAACCAAATCGATGAAGCGAGACTTGGCTTGCTCTCGACCAGATATGGCGCTTTGTTTGCTGTAACTTAGCGAAAGCTCTTTTCGAGCTCGTGTAATTCCAACGTAAAACAGGCGACGCTCCTCATAAATTGCCAACTCAGTCTTCGCGTAACTGATTGGCAGCAAGCCCTCGTTGAGACCGGCCAAAAACACCGAATCCCATTCGAGTCCCTTGGCCGCGTGAATCGTTGAAAGAGTGACTGCCGCTTTGATTGGTTCGTGCTGAGATCGAATTCTTTCGTCGATCTCTTTCACAAAATCTCCAATTGATGCCCCTTCAGGAAGTTCGTCGACAATTGAAATAAAGGAGTTTAGGGCTTCCCATTTTTCGCGAACAGCTCCGCCTTCGGCTGGCTCCTTAGACTTCCACCCAAGTTCGCGTGCCGCATCAGACACAATTTGGTAGAGAGGTTTCTCGGTTGGCACAATCGTTTCGGCGCGAACCAAGCGAACAACTTGAAGGATTTCAGGACGGTTGAAGAAACGCTCGCCCCCTCGAACCTGATAGTCAATCCCCTTGTCGGCTAATGCTTTTTCGAAAATATCCGACTGCGAGTTGACTCGGTAGAGAACGGCGATTTCATTCGGCTTAATCCCCCTGACAAGTTGTTCTTTGATTTCGCCAGCAATCTTTTCAGCTTCCGTCGACGAATCTTTTGACTCAAAAATGGTTGGCGCAGCGCCTGACCCACCTTGAGCTTCGAGTTCGTCCATGGATGTTTCGCCGCGAATCAAGCGGTTAGCCATCGAGATGATGTTGCCGGTTGAACGATAGTTACGAGTAAGCGAAATAATCGAAGCGTTTGGGTAGGTGGAAGCGAATTGGAGAAGGTGCGAGCTGGAAGCACCGCTGAAGGAATAAATAGTTTGGTTGGGATCACCGACTACGCAAAGGTCGCTTCGATCACCCAACCAAGCCTCTAGAAGCGCTTGCTGCAGCGGCGAGATGTCCTGGTATTCATCAACCGTGAAAAAGCGGTATTGCTGTTGAACGTGGGCCAAGACTCTAGGTTCGGCCTGAAGCATTCCCAAAGTCAAAAGCAGCACGTCTTCCCAGTCCAACTTTTGACTCTTGATTTTGAGGTCTTCATAGGACTTTTGAATGGCAACCAACTGTTCCGGCTTAAGTCCGGCAACCTGCGGCCTAGTCTCGGATATCGCTTGATACTGATCCAGCGAACGCATGGTGTATTTGCGCCATTCAATCTCGGATGCAACATCGCGCAACATTGCTGCGTCGAATCTGATCCCTAACTGTTCGGCCGCTTCCGCAATAATCTTTCCCTTTGAACTCAAAACGTTTGGAGCGGGTACGCCTGCCAATTGTGGCCAGAAGAACTCCAATTGGCCGAGTGCCGCAGCGTGAAAAGTTTTGACCGCAACTCCTGGAATGCCCAATTGCCGAAGGCGAGCACGCAGTTCACCAGCTGCGCGGCTGGTGTAGGTGAGGGCAAGTACTCGATTAGCAGCAAACTGCCCCTTCGCAATGCCATAGGCAATTCGATGGGTGACTGTGCGAGTTTTACCGGTGCCGGCACCGGCCAGGATGCAAGTCGGCCCAACCAGACTGGTGGCGGCTTCGCGCTGTTCCGGGTCTAGTGCTTCAAGTAGCTTTTCGGGGTCCAAACGCTACTCCCCTGTATTCAGTTCTTCGCCCAGCCAGTGCTCGATGATGGCTCTAGCAATCGACAAACGTCCAGGTAACAGCAGCGAATTCGCTTCGGCTTTCAACTCTTCGCGAGTGAACCAACGAAGTTTCACAATCTCTTCACCATCAGGAGTCACCGTACCGCCAACGTAGCGGGCGGTGTAACCAAGCATTAGAGAGTAAGGGAACGGCCAAGCTTGTGAACCCAAATATTCTGGATTAGAAACCAAGATCCCGGCTTCTTCTTGCATTTCACGAACCACGGCGGCCTCGAGAGATTCACCCGGCTCAACAAACCCAGCCAAAATACTGAAACGATTCTCTTCCCAGACGCCTTGCGAGCCGAGCAGAATTCGATCATGCTCGTCGACTACGCCGACAATGATTGCTGGATCGGTACGAGGGAATAACTCTAGGTTGTCACTTTCGCAGCGTCGAACCCAACCAGCACGTTCCAAAACTGTGAGGCTTCCGCAGCGAGGGCAATACGTGTGTGTTGCGTGCCAGTTTGCAAGGGCCAATCCTTGGGTAAAGATGGCCGCATCGCGAGGGCTGAGCCCGATTCCGCTGCGACGAAGACTATGCCAGTTCTCGGGGCGCGGCTCAAACTCAAAGCTTTCCGCATCGTTCAACTTCGCTAAAACGATAGGGATTGAGGTTTCAAGGTCTTTTCCAAGATAAGCAAGTGCAGCGGATTGAGGTACCACGTTCAACGGAAGCAACTTCAATTCCGATGAGCTGTTCATCAGGACTTTCTCGTCGTACATGACCAAGGCGAGTGCTTGGTCAGCTTGCCAGAGTTTTGAAAATAAGTCTGGCTCGTCGCGCGAGAGATAATCGCGGTCTAGTGCCGTGTGGGCAAGCGGCAAATTCAACTTGATTTCTCTCAACATGACACCGCCTTTCCTAAAGGCTTATGCGTGGCGTAACGCCGAAGCCGAGGTTGATTCTCTTAATCTGAACTTATGGCAAGTTCTCCCTTGATTTTAGCGGCGCTAGCGAAGGCTGCCCTGCCCTCTGCAAAGTTCAGAGCAGCAAAGGCTCTTCCTCGTGAAGGACGTGAGCCAATCAACTCTGCCCTGCTCACCGATTCAGATGGAATTCAATACATAGTTCGTGAGTCGCGCAACGCCAAAGGAAACCTCAAACTTGCCACCGAGACTCAGTGCATCCGGGCTGTAAAGGGCGCAGGCAATCTTCCATTCCGGGTTCCCAATCTGGTTTCAGAGTCGACAACCCCCGATGGTCATACTCTTCAAATTCTTGAGTTTGTTTATGGTGCAACCACCGAGCTTGAACACCTGCGGTCAACGGATCCGGAGCTACGTCAGGTTGGATTAGCAATCGGTTCGATTCACGGGCTCAACATTGAGAAAATTCGTCAGTCTGGACTACCTGAATTTTCACCAACCGAGACCCGCGAGACCCGAATCGCAGATTTGGATCGAGCTGCCGCCACCGGACGCATTCCAGCGGCACTGCTTCAGCGCTGGGAAACCGCGCTCGAAGACCTTGATCTCTTCCGCTTTCAGCCAACTGTGGTTCATGGGAACCTGAACACCGGTTCAATTTTGGAACTAGATGGGGAAGTAAGCGGTGTAACGAACTGGTCTGAACTTCACATCGGCGACCCGGCGGAAGATTTTGGGGTCTTTGCTTCGAATAGCGACCCAGAAGTGCTGGACGCCGTGAAGTTTGCCTATTTCGAACGCCGCGATGAAGCAGACTCCAACTTGGCTCAGCGTGCAACGCTTTACAGCGAATTAGCGGTGGCCACCTACCTGGTCACCTCGCTAACTGAGGGTCGCGCCGAAGACGCCGAATGGGCGGTTGGGGAGCTTGAAGTTATCGCAGCCATGGTTGAAGACGGTTCTGCTCGAGTGCTCTCTAAAGTTTCATTCACCAGCACGACCCCGCTAATCGCTGAGGGCGAGCAAGAATTGGTGGTTACCGACTCACACACAATCGTCACGGCAGTGAATGATGAAGTGGACGTAAGCGACCTAAAGACTCGGCCAATTGAACTTCCGAAAAGTTCAGACGACCAACTTTTTTAGTCGAGCACTCGGTCAAGCACTGAATCCCACAGAGCAATAAGCTCCTGTTCGCTCGGAACGATCTCCGGCTTTATCTCCAGATCGTCGGCTACGTAGTAGAGGCAAACTTCAATCTTTGCGGGATCAACGTTGTGCAATCTGGCAAACGCCATCCGGTAAAGGGCCAACTGCAGAGCACGCTCAGCAATTTCTTTCTCGCCCACCGGAGGCTTGCCGGTCTTCCAGTCCACAATTTCGAAACCGGTTTCAGTTTCGAATACCGCATCCAATTTGCAGATGAACGTGTTGCCTTTGATGGTCACTTGAATTTCTGATTCGATTGAGAACGGTTTCATCTTTGCAAAGCGGGAACCTTCGAACATTGTCCTTAGTTCATCTAGGGTCTTGGTTGTTGCTTCGTCCTCGCCAACAACTTCGATTGCGTCGATTTCGTCAGAGTTTGCAAGCACACCGAAACGCTGTTCGACCCAAGCGTGAAACAGTGTTCCAGCCATAGTCTGCTTGTATGGCTGTTCGGGCATCGGTCTGCGATACTTTTCCGCCAATTTCGGAAGTTCGTAGACAAATTCTTTGAATCGGGAAGCTGGAATTCGAACAGGTATTTTGACCTGAGTCGAACGTTCGCGTAACAGCGCACGTTCGTCCAAGAGTCGATCGATTTGTTCATCCCACTTGGTTCTAGATGGAGCGGCATCCATCGCCGATTCCACCGCAGCTTTGGCAGCCAGCACTCTCGGACGGTGGTTTAGTCCCAGCGGTTCCATCGGCCAGTGCTCAATTAGTTCTGCCAGGTCGGTTGGGTTGACCTCCAAATCCGGGTAGGTAGGAAGCGGATTCTCTATGTCTCCGGTGTGATCCACAACGAAAACTCGAGGATCATTTATCGTGGCCGCTTCGAGCAGAAAAGGGCTCGGTGCCGACTTACCTTTTACGCCAGGCTTCCAAAGCGAGCCACTGAGAAGAAGTTCTTTCTTTGGTCGCGTGAAGGCTACATAGGCCAAGCGCCTTTCTTCGCGCATCAGATATTCAATCTGATCGATTCTCTGAAAGTCACTCATAAGTTGTTTGGCATCGTTTTGCTCGGAACAACCGCTTAGGTCAATCGCTGGAAGAGAGTTTGCGTCTCCGCGAAGTGCGAATGGCATCTGACCGGCCGACATCCAGCCAGAGTCGGTTTGATACTGAATGGATGGGAACGTGGTTTCCACAAGTCGAGGTACGACCACGTAGTCCCACTCGAGACCCTTTGACGTGTGAGCGGTAATAACCTGAACGACACCTTTCCGACCGTGAATTGCTGGCGTTTCAAATCGCTCCTGGGTGCTGGCGTATTCGAGCCACTCAAGGAAACCGCCGAGCGTGGCGTTACCGCCTTCAGCGTAGCCACTGACCACATTTGAAAAGGCGTTTAAGTTAGCCAGCGGTTCGATGCGGTTTGGGTTAGCCGTGAGCTCAATGTCTAGCCAAAGCTCTTGCTCAACGGCGCGAACAAATTCAGGAAGGGGCATACCGGTTTGCTTCCGTAAATTGCGAAGTAGCTGCGCACAGTTTCGGAGGCTGGCCAAGCCTTGTTCGCTGAAATCTCCAATTCGATCGGTGTCTTCTTCATCAATTAGATAGTCCAGGGCGTCAATGATTGACGACTCTGCCTCAGCTCCGCTGATTTTGCCGCTACCTCGACTGTAGAACTCTGCAACCTTGCGGGCGTATCGGTTCAATCGCTGTAAGTCTTTTGGTTGCACCTGCCAGCGTGGACCTGCCAATAAGCGCATCAAATAAGCACCCGCGTTGGGATAGTGAATCACTCTTAGTGCGGCTACGAGATCAACAATCTCCGGTGATTCGAGCAGTCCCCCTAGCCCAACTACTTCAACATTTAGGCCTGCCTTGCGCAGTTCGTTTTCAAATACGGCCATCATGTTTCTACTTCGCATTAGAACCGCGGCGGTTGGCAATTCTCCGGCTTCGTTGGCAACCATTCGCTCAAGCAGCCAGGTAGCAGCGAACTTGGCTTCGTTAGAAACCTCATCTGCGAACTTAACGGTGATCAGACCATCTCGAGCAAAGCTTGATGGGCGAAGTGGCTGCACGTTAACCTTTGGAAGCGGTGGACGGTTTGCTAAGAATTTTGCAGGTTCATTCAGTGGACCCAGAATGCGATTTGCCAATTCCAATACAACCTTTGGGTTGCGCCAAGATGTGGTGAGGGTTAGCTGCGGAACTACCTGACCTGGAACGGCAAACATCTGCAGGAAGTCGGCAAGGTTAGATGCGCTAGCGCCACGCCACCCGTAAATTGACTGGTTCGGGTCGCCTACGGCCAAAACCGATCTGCCAGAAAAAATCCCGGCCAATAAACGCGTCTGAAGCGTGCTGGTGTCTTGGAATTCATCCAAAAGAACTTGAGTGTACTGGGTCGTTTCGCGGTCCTTGACGGTGTTACCAAGTTCTCGCACGGCACGTTCGGCGAGAGCCACCTGGTCGGAGTAATCGATGTACCCTCGCTTGCGCTTTTCTTCGATGAATGCCTCGGCAAGGTTTGCCAGCATTGGTGTTTCGAGCGCTCCCGAAAAAAGATCGAGAACCCCAGCAGCGATCGGCTGTTCAGCGGAAGTTTTACTCCGCGCGGAAGGGGTTAGCTTGGCAATGCTGGCGTAGAAGCCCTGCACGTAAGCCTCAATCTCGTCAGCCCGAACACCGTGATCATTCATGGCGCCAGCGAGATTGAGCACGTGGGTCACGATGCGACTCAGTGCCATGTCGGAGTCAATCAACCTGGCATCAACCATTTCGCCGTACTTAACTACAACTTCGCGTGCTAACTGATAGCGACTTGCTTCTGTAAGTAAGGTGGCGTCGTCTTCGTAGCCAAGTGCTAGCGCGTAATCACGATAAAGCGAATTTGCATAAGAGTTGTAAGTTGTGATGTTCGGAGCAGCAAAAGCCTTGTCTTCAAATGGCCAAAGCTCGCTCTTTGACAAATCAGTTAGTGCGTTGTTGATGCGTTTCGACAGTTCCGACGCCGCTTTGCGAGTAAAGGTGAGGCCGAGAATCTGCTCGGGAGAACATATACCGTTCGCTACTAGCCAAACTACTCGGGTTGCCATGAGCTCGGTTTTACCTGAACCAGCACCGGCCACCACCAATGTAGGTCCGGTGACTGAAGCCGCTTCAACCGCGGCAACCTGCTCTTCGGTTAGTCGGATGCGAGGGTCTTGTTTGAAAACTTGATAAGCCTGATCGGCTGATACTTTTCTATCCGGCATAAGTCACCGCCGGGGTTAGCAGGATGCTGCAGTTTCCATAGCCGTTGGCGTCGTTGCAATGCGTACCGATATTGGCCTGGAACAGCGCATCTTGGGCAGACATTCCGATAATTGCATCGTCGATGATTGCTCTCATTGATTTTTTTAGTTCTTCATTTTCTGTAAGTGAGGTCTGCACCTTGGTAGAGCTTTTCTTTCCGCCAACCAGCAGCAAAGCGGCACCCTCGAGCTTGGCGGGTTGTTCGATAATTTCATCAAACTGGTTCTCAATGAATGCCAGCTGATATAACCCAAGTTGAGAATTCTCATCGGCATTACCACTGGCATAGGTTTTTAGATCAACAATCATGACCTGACCATCTGGACCTTGCTCAACCCTGTCAACTCGACCACGGATGTGGGCGCGGCCAAGATCAAAATCAATCAAGACTTCGGTTCCAGCCAAACGATAATTCTTGGCGGCGCGGTCGTCTAAGTAACTAACCAGGTTTTCAACCATCTTTTGAGCTTTACGGATTTCTCGCTTCTCAACCCAAGACGCTTCGAATTCTAGAGTGTGCCATTTGGATTCGACTCCCCTCCAAAGTTCGTCAAAGGTGTTTGCCTTTGCTTCCTCAAGAACCTTGTGTAGCAGGGTTCCGAAGTTTGCCTCGAAACTCTTGTCGGTGCCACCGTGAGCCTGCATAAACCAATGGAGCGGACACTTGATGAAGGCATCTACTGCCGAAGGGTAAATCCAGACTTTGCCGGTTTCGTCGTCGGTTAGCGGAACCAATGCTTCTGGACTATCGAAACTAAGGATTCCTGCCCACTGATCTGGGTTCGCGCCAGGCTGTTTATCGATTGCCAGTCGGGCAAGTGCGTAACCAGCTTCAAGGCGCTCTGCCTCGTTGGTTGTGGTGACCAACTTACGACGCAACGTTCCAACCAAACCTCGAAGGGTCTGACTCGATGCCGAGTATGCGGTGTTGTCTGGGATGTTTCCCACGACTAAACGCATGAACTGCGAAACCTGCGTTTCATCTCCATTGACAGCGGATACGAGCAAGTAATCTGATGCGGCTCCGACAGCTTTGTGGAGCATTCGAAGCTCATCGTTAAGTTCAGATCTGGCTTCATCTGGATCTTTACCAGAGAGCACCGAGTCGAGGGCTAATGAACCGAGCAGCGACGAGCGCGGTTTGAGGTTTGGCCACACGCCCTCCACTAACCCAGGCAGGGCAACTACCTTGAATCGACGACCAATCAGTGAAGAGCTGGTGGCAAGTAGCACCTTTTCGTCGTCGCGTGAAACTAAAGCCAAGGTGTCTTGAGGAATGTCGCGCTCAAGCTGTTCATCGATGAAAGCCTTGGCGTCCATTTCCGGGTGACGCTCCGCATAACGATTGGCAGCGGCGAATAACGCCACAATCGAATCTAGGTTCCGCCCGGATTGCAGAGCGATTTCCCCAATGGAATTTGAGTTACGTTCCCAGTCTGATTTAGCTGGAGAATTAACCCAAAGCGACCAGAGCAACTCCTCGGAGGTAGCGCCGTCGGATTCCGCAAGCTCTGATGCCTTGGCCAAAACCTTTAGAAATAAGCGAACTCGCTTACCCTCTTCGCCATAAAGGTCGCTAGCAATGGCGGGTTTCTCAAATAATTCGATCAGTAACTCATCGCTAGTGCGTTCGCCACCGGCATCGATTTCGAGTTGACGAAGGCGACGTCGAAGTCTCCGTATTCCGAGCGAATCAAGACCTGCAAATGGATTGCGAAGCAAATCCATGAGCACCTCACGAGTTGGTTCAGGACGGTCTATGCAGTATTTTGCGAGGCGAAGTAGGTGCCCGGTTGCGAATTCATCTTTGAAAGAAGTCTGACTTCCATGGATCATGGTTGGCACCGATTCGGAAGCTAGAGTCGAAGCCCACTTTTCTAGAACAGTTCGAGATCTCGCAACCACAGCCATTTCGCTCCAAGCAACACCGTGGTTCAGGTGGAGGTCTCGAAGGCGGTGGGAAAGCCAAGTGAGTTCAGAAGTTTCATTGTCGAAGACTCTCGCTTCAATCCGATCGCTTTCAGTCTTTGCCGAAGCACCTAGAACTGTGCGGTGGGTTCCGGCTCGTTCAACCGAAAGCTTCGCAGAGGTTCCAGCAAGGACCGCGGTGAGGTCTGGGTGACGCACCGAAAGATCGTCGTTAAGCAAAATCTCAACGTGTTCGCCAGCGATTGCCGAAATAAGCTCTCGCATTGCTACCGGGCTTGCCGAACGGAACCCCATAGTTGTGGAATCTGGGTCGCCAAGCAGAACGAGGTTGGCGCCGTGAGCGGTAAGCACTTTGAGGAGTGCCATAGCTGCCGGCGTTAGTTCCTGGGCATCATCTACGACGATCAGACGGAGCTGCTCGGCGACCTTGGGCCACGGTTTTTCCTGTAATTCGCCGACCACGAAAGTCAACAGCGTTGAAGGGTCATGGCGGTTGGCATTGGCTGGTTCCTGAAGGCGCCTTAGATATCCGTCGTAGAAAAGAGCAGCCGCGGCCCAAACAGGTCGATTGTATTCATCGGCAAGTCTCTTCAATTGGTGCTGGTCGAGCCCACGCTCTAGGCAAACCGTGATGAGTTCTCGGAGTTCGCTTCGAAAACCCCGAAGTTCCATAACCTGCCGTCTAAGCGACTTTGGCCAATCGGTTGGCAGGTCTTGCTGCAAGAACTCTTCAATAAGTTCGCTGATGATTTGATCTTGCTCGGAACCTGTGATGAGCTCGGGCGGGTTTAAACCCAAACCAAGCGAACGTTCGCGCAAAATGTTGAAAGCGAAGGATGCCAGGGTGCGCGCCATAGGCCCTGGAGTTGAACCCTGATACTCCAATGCCAATTCATCTCTAAGTTTGGTTGCCGACTCACGTGTAGCTGCCAAAGCAAGGATTTCTTCTGGCTTGAACCCAGCTCGAAGTCGACCGAGGACCAAAGCTTTCAATGCAGTGGTTTTACCGCTTGCTGGCACCCCGTAAACCAAAGCATTGAGACCTGTACTGAGTTCGGCAACTTTCCGCTGCGACACAGAAAGCGCGAGCGTTTCAAGAACAGGCCCTAGACCGTGATTTCTAAAGAATGCTTCAACCATTGAGAGCAGACTACTTCCCACCCGTGACATTGCGTGCGAGGTGTGAGCCTGCTGTCGTAATCTATTGGAAGTAAGAGAAAAGGTGCCCCTTGGAAATTAAGATCGGTCTTCGCAATCTTGGTCGCGAACTCAACTTTGAGTCGGAGCAAAGCGGCCAGGACGTAGAGCAAACTGTTGCAAACGCCATCGAGTCAGGTGCAAAGCTGATCAAGTTGGTAGACAACAAGGGCAAACTATTTCTCATCCCGGTCGACGCACTTGGCTACATTGAAGTCGGCGCCGAAGAAGTTCGCAGAGTAGGGTTTATCGCCTAATGGAATTTTCATTTGCCATCATTGCTTTTTACGCAGCGATCCTCGGATTAGTTGCACCATACATTTATGCGCGAAGCGAAGAATACGGTGCGCTACTTCCCCCAGCCATCGCCATGGTGGTCGGCTCGGTTCTCTGGGCGCTGCTCACCTGGTTGGGTTTCAAATACGACGAGGCTTACATCTGGGTAATCATCATGGTGCTAATGCCTGCGGCGATGATTGTGGTTTCGAGCCGTTTGGCTCACTCGCGAATCAGGACTCGCGAAGCCAAACTACGCGGCTAAACCAATCGCGTCCATGCGCACTCCGTGAGCACCAATCAGCTCGCTGATCAATGGCTCCAACTTTGAATAAGCCTCTAAGTTCACTCGACGCTCTTCGTCTAACGAAAGCTTCTTCGACTTCGAGGTTCCCGCCAGTTTGCGGTTATCAAACGCGGCGCGAAGTTCTAGCAAAACATCTCCCATTAGACGCCGACCCCATAGTGCAAGGCGCGAAGCCAACTGAGGGTTAGCTTGCATGGCCTCAATCAAAACCGCCTTGGCAAACTTTTCAAAAGTTGAGTCTTTCAACGACTTCTCAACATCCTCGCGGATTTCGTCAGGTAGACCAATTGCTAAGCGCTTATAAAAATCTTCAAGAAGACCTGAAACCAGATAAACCTTGACCACGGTTTCGTACCAGTCAATACCGCTGGTGCGCGAGTGGAAGGTTTCGATGCGTTCGGTGAACGGATCCATAGCGTCTGTGACATCGACCCCATTTGCCGAAAGCAACTTGGCTATCGAGCGATACTTTTGAAAGCTTTTGGCAGCTGCTTCACTGAGCTGCGCCTTATCGGCGGTGGTTGGAGAGAACTTAAGTTCATTGGTGAGGATTTCAAACTGGCTTAGTTCCAGGTAAGCCAATTGCCCTAGGAAAACCTTTGGTTCTGGAGTGTACGGAGCAAGATCGATAGCCTCGATGTTGCGAGCTCTGCGCTCTTCCCGCTCCGGCAAAACAAGGTTGCGCGCCTTTTTGCCCATGCGCTTAATCCACTCAAACATGGTTATAAGAATAACTCTCGTAAACTAGCAAAGACTAATAGGAGACACTTTTGACTTTTGCCGAACTGGGCATCGACGCTGATATCGTCGAAGCGCTCACTAAAAAAGGCATCACCGAGCCTTTCCCGATTCAGGAACAGGCCATCCCGGTAGCACTTACCGGCCAAGACATAATCGGTCAGGCGAAGACCGGTACCGGAAAAACTTTCGGATTCGGCCTACCCCTAATCCAAAAACTTGGTTTGAATCCAGCCAGGGGCGCTCAAGCCCTAGTTGTTGTTCCAACACGTGAACTTTGCATTCAGGTCGCCGAAGATCTAGTTCTGGCCACCGGTAACCGCGATACCACCGTCGTTGCAATCTATGGAGGCAAGTCTTACGAGGGTCAGGTTGCCGAAATCGAAGCTGGCGCACAGATCATCGTGGGAACACCAGGACGCCTGATCGACCTAGCGAAGCAGAAGAAGCTTGACCTCGGCAAAATCACTTTCATGGTTCTTGATGAAGCTGACGAAATGCTTGACCTTGGCTTCTTGCCGGATGTTGAGCGACTTTTCGCCATGACTCCTCCACTGCGCCAGACTCTGATGTTCTCTGCAACCATGCCTTCGAGCATCCTGACCTTGGCCCGAAAATACCAAAATCGCCCGATGCACATTCGCGCCAACGAAGCCGAAGAAGGTCATACCAAGGCGGACATCAAACAGTTCATCTATCGCGCACACTCGCTCGACAAGGACGAAGTTGTTGGTCGAATTCTTCAGGCCGAAGGTCGCGGCAAGACCGTAATTTTCTGCAAGACCAAGCGTCAGGCCAGTAAGGTTTCGGAAGAACTAATCGACCGCGGCTTCAATGCCACTGCCCTTCACGGCGACATGTCGCAGGAAGCCCGCGAGCGCTCAATGGCTGCATTCCGTTCTGGTAAGAAGGAAATCTTGGTTGCCACCGAGGTTGCAGCTCGAGGAATCGACGTCGATGACGTGACCCACGTGATCAATTACACCGTCCCCGAAGACGAAAAGAATTACCTTCACCGCACCGGTCGTACCGGCCGTGCCGGTCGCACCGGTATTGCAGTTACTTTTGTCGACTGGGAAGACATGAACCGTTGGCAGAACATCAACACCGCCCTTGAACTCGGCATTCCAGAACCAGTGGAAACCTACTCGAGCTCGGCTCACCTGTTCACCGACCTAGACATCCCTGCCGGAACTAAGGGACGCATCCGCGCGTCCACAATGGTTCCAAAGCAGTCGTCCAACAAGCCTGAGCAACGTCGAGGCGGAGATCGCAAGCCAAATACAGGTCACAAGCCTGAAGAGAAGCGTGAACCGCGCCCAGCTTCCGACCGAAACCGTCAGCGTCGCCGCACTCGTGGCGGGTCGACTAAGCCCACTGAATAACTGACCCGGTTGCCTGGGCTTCGATGCGCTTGAGCATCTCCAGGCTGGTGGTGTTTTCTCCAAGTCGATTATCTTTACCGGTCATTCCGTGGTAATCAGAGGAGCCGGTAAGAACTAAATCAAACTCGTTAGCTAAACCGGTTAGCCATTCGCGGGCGAGGTCTCCAACTTCTCGATGGTGAACTTCATAGCCAGCTAGGCCAGCCTCAATAACTTCAACAAAATGTTCACGGTGTTTTTCGGTGATCACCAAATCACCTTTGGCTCTGGCCATCGGGTGAGCCATGACCGGAACCCCACCGGCAGCGCGAATCAGTTTGACCGCTTCCACGGTGTGAATCCCGTCAGATGGAACATGGAAAACCGAACCTTTGTCGAGTGGGCCTGCAAAAACCTCATTTCGGTGGCCGAAATAGCCAAGGTTAACCATGGCATCGGCAATATGTGGGCGGCCGGGCGACTTTCCCTGTTCGCTCAGTGTGGCACGCACCGCGTCCATGGTTAGGTCGCGATATTCCACGCTCAGGTTTTCAACGTAACGTTCAATGCGCGTTTCCCGAGATTCTCGAACTTCTCGTAGTCGCTGAATTAGTGGTTCGTAGTTTGGGTCTGGCAGGTAGGCCAGCATGTGCACCGATACACCAAAGTGTTTGGTGGTGATTTCAATGCCGGGAACGAAAGTTATCCCGTGCTTCTTGGCCTCTGCGCGAGCTTCATCCCAGCCGGCGGTGGTGTCGTGGTCGGTGAGGGCCAGAGCATCGAGGCCAGCTTCAGCGGCATACTGAAAAATCTGTTCAACAGTTTCTTTGCCGTCCGAATGCGTGCTGTGACTGTGTAAATCGATCTTCATAACAACCTCTCTCAACCCCCTAAAGACTAGCCGCAGGACTCGATGATTAGTGGCAGTATGGAACGCATGACTGAGCAAGAGAAAAAAGCGGTAAGCGGTCGCGCAACTAACCCCAACAGCCCAGAGTTTATGAAGTTTATTTCGAGTGGTTGGGCTGAAGAAAAGGTTCAGCTGCCTAACCGGCTAGAAGTTGCCGAGTATGCGGCGAAGCGACGGGCTACGGTTGCCGAAGAGTTTGCCGGCAAGATTTTGGTCATCGAGGCCGGCGGTACCAAGGTTCGCTCGAACGATACCGAATACCGTTACCGAGCTCACACGGCATTTGCCCACCTAACCGGTTGGGGTGCTGCAACGGTTCCTGATTCCGTGCTCGTCATCGATGCGAGAGCACACGCTCACCACACCCAGTTGTTTTTCCGTAAAACCGCCGGACGCGATAACGAAGAGTTTTTCACGAACAGCATGATCGGAGAATTCTGGGTTGGCCTTGGTAATTCGTTTGAACAATAAAGAACTACTTCAATTCGTGGACGAACTTCGTCTAGTCAAGGACGACTATGAAATTGAGCAGATGCGAGAAGCTGTTGCTGCTAGCGTGAACGGCTTCAACGATGTTCTGAGAGCGCTTCCTTGGGCAATGGCCCATGAACGCGGTGAGCGCGTTGTGGAGGCTGCTTTCTTCGCCAGGGCTCGAATGGATGGAAACGACTTGGGTTATGACACCATCGCCGCTTCGGGTTCCCACGCCTGCATCCTGCACTGGATTCAGAACGATGGGCCAGTTACCCCTGGCGACCTACTTCTCCTAGACGCTGGAGTTGAACTTGAATCTCTTTACACCGCTGATGTGACTCGAACCATTCCAGTTTCAGGTCACTTCAATCCAACGCAGCGCAAGGTTTACGAGGCAGTGCTAGAGGCCGCCGATGCAGCATTTGCAATCGCGAAGCCTGGAGTTCTGTTCCGACACCTGCACGAAGCAGCCATGGAGGTCATCGCCAAGAAGATGATTGAGTGGGGTTTCATCGACATCACTTTGGAAGAGGCGCTCGCGGGTGACCGCCAACTTCACCGCCGCTGGATGGTGCACGGAACCAGCCACCACCTCGGCATGGATGTTCACGACTGTGACACCGCACGTCGCGAAATGTATCGCGAGGCCGAATTGCGTCCAGGAATGATATTCACGATTGAGCCTGGTCTGTACTTCCAGCCAGACGACCTTCGGGTGCCTGAAGAGTTCAGAGGTATCGGCGTTCGAATCGAGGACGACGTACTGGTGACCGAAACCGGTGTTGAAAACCTTACCGCTGCCCTACCTCGTCACCCCGACGACGTCGAAGCTTGGATCGCTTCGGCTAGTTAGTTTCTTTAGGCTTTGGGGCTTTGGCTAGAGCATCGTCGGCAGCGGCCTTGAGGTCGCGAGGGATCTGCACCTCGTAGCTGTCGGCCACCAATTGCTGCTGAGAGGTGAAGGTTCGCTTGTT
>JBJORE010000001.1:0-30384 GCA_046049565.1 Actinomycetota bacterium | reverse complement strand
GGTCCCAAGGGTTGGGCTGTTCGCCCATTAAAGCGGCACGCGAGCTGGGTTTAGAACGTCGTGAGACAGTTCGGTCTCTATCCTCTGCGCGCGCAGGAAATTTGAGAAGACCTATCCCTAGTACGAGAGGACCGGGATGGACGAACCTCTGGTGTGTCAGTTGTTCCGCCAGGAGCACCGCTGATTAGCTACGTTCGGGATAGATAACCGCTGAAAGCATCTAAGCGGGAAGCTAGCTTCAAGATGAGATTTCCAGGACTTCGGTCCGAAGGCCCGCAGCTAGATTACTGCGTTGATAGGCTGGATGTGGAAGACGGGACTAAAGACCGTCGGAGCTGACCAGTACTAATAGGCCGATTATTTGATAACACTTTTGCTTGCGTCCACTATGTGGTTCCCGAGGTATGGTCGGGAATCGCCACAATAATTACGTTCGTGTCAACGATTCACATAACTCAATAGTGTTTCGGCGGCCATAGCGGTAGGGAAACGCCCGGTTACATTCCGAACCCGGAAGCTAAGACTACCAGCGCCGATGGTACTGCAAGGGGGACCTTGTGGGAGAGTAGGACACCGCCGGACTTAAT
Source organism: Actinomycetota bacterium (assembly GCA_046049565.1). GTDB lineage: Bacteria > Actinomycetota > Actinomycetes > Actinomycetales > Microbacteriaceae > Rhodoluna. The sequence continues at coordinate 29,797 of JBJORE010000001.1, read as the reverse complement.
TTGCGAAAATGGCCACCTTTTTAAGGTGGCCATTTTTGTTTTAACTAGCATTTTGAAGGAGCTGCAATGGCAGATCAGGATAGAAACAGACCAAATGGTCGATCAGAACGCGGAAGCGGCGGTCGTCCTGGAGGTTCTGGCCGACCTAATTCGGGTGGGCGTCCTGGTGGTCGAACCGGCGGGCCACGGCGCGATGACCGCGACGCCAAACCGGCTCGTCCGGCCTGGCAGGAACGTGTAGCCAATAACCCAGATCAGGCATATACAAAACCCAAAGCTCCACCGATTCCTGACGAAATTACTTCTTTTGACTTACCAACCCCACTTCGAGTGCAGTTGAAGACGCTCACCGAAGAGAACGCTGAGCAGGTTGCCCGTCACCTCGCAATGGTGCGTATTTTGATCGACCAAGACCCAGCCTTGGCCCTAGAGCACGCTAAATCAGCGGCCTCTAGAGCGGGTCGTATTGCTTTCATTCGGGAAACACTCGGGGTCACAGCGTATACAGCTGGGGATTATGCCCTGGCTTTGCGTGAACTTTTGGCACACCGACGTGCTACTGGACTCCAAGACCAGTTACCGCTGATTGTTGATAGCGAACGTGGTTTGGAGCGCCCTCAACGAGCGTTGGATGAAGGTCGTTCGGTTGATCGCAACGCCCTAGAACCATCGGTGCGTGTGAATCTTTCCATCGCACTTTCAGGCGCTCGTCTTGATCTCGGTCAAAACGATTTGGCTCTGGCCGAGTTGGAAATTCGAGAACTTGACCCTTCACGGGTTTTTGATTACTCAGTGCCACTCTTCTGGGCCTACTCTGACACACTAGAGATTCTTGGTCGTGATGAAGAGTCGAAGCGCTGGGCGAGTCTAGCCGAGCGCGCCGAGAAGGCACTAAACCCTGAAGTTACTGGTGACCAGGAAGCGATTTCCGTCATTGAGGAGATCGAAATTCCTCTTCGTCGCGACGAACAGCGTGAGTTGGATGAGCAAGGAGAGGTCACGGAAAGTAGAAGTGTCGAAAAACGTGATGCTCGTTATAGTCGTGAAGTGAATCGCGATGCGACTTCTAAAGAACGTGAAAAGGCAGAGCCTAATGAGCAACCGGTAATCGAACTTGACTTCGGCGATGGTCGACCTTCGACCAGAAAGCCTCGAAACGAGGAGCGAGGGCCACGCCGTGGTTAAGTCGCTTATTGAAGGCTATGACGCACTCTTTGCGGACCTAGACGGCGTTGTTTACGAGGGCGGTAAAGCAATTGAGCATGCCGTAGAAGCTCTCAGAAGGGTTGGAGATCAGGGCATGCCGGTTGGGTATGTGACCAACAACTCCTCTCGAAAGCCACAAACGATTGCCGATCAAATCTCGGGTTACGGGCTCAATGTAACATCACAGCATGTTGTTTCCAGCGGCCAAACCGGCGTTGAACTACTGAAGACTCTGATTCCTGCAGGCTCGAAGGTGTTGGTAGTTGGTGGCGAGGGTTTGCGTACCTATACCGAGGCCGGAGGTTTCGTCCTCGTTGAAGATTCAACTCACAAGCCAGACGCCGTTATTCAGGGTTTTTCTCCAGATGTCAGTTGGAAACACTTAGCCGAGGCCGCATACTCGATTCAAAATGGAGCCAAATGGGTGGCAACCAACCAAGACTGGACGATTCCGCAAGAGCGGGGTATTGCGCCAGGTAACGGAACACTGGTTTCTGCCGTTCATACCGCTGTAGGTCAGCTACCTCTGGTAGCTGGCAAGCCTGAAGTTGCCATTTTCGAAACCGCCAAAGCGCGTTTCGGTTCGAAGCGTCCACTATTTGTAGGAGATCGAATTGACACCGATATTCTCGGTGCAAATCGTGCCGGGATTGATTCCGTCCTAGTTTTGACAGGCATAAGCCAGCCCAAAGAGCTTTTAGCTACCAAAGAAGACTCTCAACCAACCTTTGTTATTTCCGATTTGCGGGAACTTTTGTTGCCATATCTTGAACCAAAGAAGACCAAATTCGGATACTCACTTAGAAATGCCGAGGTGGAGCTGTTGGGAAACAAGGTTCGGGTAGTTTCGGGTGAGCCGAAGAGTATCGATGTGCTGCGTTGTGCTTGTGCGGTTATCTGGGGCTCCGGGCAGCCGATTCACGCACTCGATGTTGAGGCGTCTATTTACGAATAGGCTAGAAGCATAATGTCAAACGAAATCGTCGAAGCAGTAGCCAGCGAATTGGCTCGAATTGCATTGTTGCCAACTCCCGAGCAACCAGCCGCTTACTCTCAGTTGCAGCAGAAATTGCAGCAGGTACTCGACGGTCAACCTTGGTCAGAGTAGACATTGCGCTGGCGGAAGCCGGCCTAGCCAGATCTCGCAACCAGGCTGCCGCTTTGGTTGAGTCGAATCGCGTTTTTATAAACGGACGAGCTGCCCGAAAGGCTTCTCAGGATGTTCCAGAAGGTGCCAAACTTGTGGTCCTCGATGCGGTCGATTATGTTTCAAGAGCTGGGCACAAACTTGCAAAAGCCCTAGAGAAATTCGGCGGAATCGACGTAACCGGGAAGCAGGCTTTAGACGTTGGAGCTTCGACCGGAGGCTTCACCGATGTTCTTCTTCGACGCGGTGCCGAGCATGTTATTGCCATTGACGTGGGTCACGACCAAATTGTGCCCGAACTTCGCGACAACCCCAGAGTTACCAGTATTGAAGGTTTCAATGCCAGGGAACTAAGCCCAACTTCGCTGAAGGAAATCTTAGGAAGACCCGCACCCAAGTTTGAAATAGTTGTTGCAGACCTATCATTTATCTCTTTGACATTGGTTCTAGATGGCATGGTTTCGGTGGCTCCCGATGCCGACTATGTTCTTCTTGTAAAACCTCAGTTCGAGGCTGGAAAGACCTCGCTAAACGCGCACGGAATCGTAACCGATCACCGTGCTCGAGCCGCGGCCATTGAACAGGTCGCATCCCACGCCGAGAAGCTTGGCCTTCGCGTCGTCGATATGGTCAAATCAGAGCTTCCCGGTACCCATGGAAACATTGAATATGTCCTGTGGATGAGTGCAAAACAGGGCGATTATCTATCACAATGGAATGAGCGAGTAACAGCGTTAACCAAGGAGGCGAAATGAGTGAACGTTTTGTTCTAATCGTTTCGCACACTAGACGCAATGAAGCTCTTAGTTCTGCCAGCCAAGTTATAAGTCAGTTAATTGCCGCCGGAATCACTCCGGTGTTCCCTGAAACTGAACTCGATGAACATCGCAATTATGCGAAGGCTCAGGGAACTCCTGATTCTGATCTTTCAAACCTGAAGGTACTAGGAAAAGACTGCTCTATCGCAGACCTTGAACTGGTAATTGTTCTCGGTGGGGATGGCACAATTCTCAAGGCTGCCGAGTTAGTTCGCGATTCGGCAACACCCCTGCTTGGAATTAATCTTGGTCATGTCGGCTTCCTTGCTGAAAGCGAACGCGACGGCTTGGATGATGCGGTCAAAAGGGTTGTCGCCAAAGACTACCTAATCAAAGAACGCCTAACTCTTGACGTAGGTGTCTACGTTGACGGCAAAGAAGTTTTCCGCACTTGGGCATTAAACGAGGTGACCATTGAAAAGAGTTCAACCGAGAAAATGCTCGAGGTTGTGCTTGAAATCGATCGGAAACCTCTCACCAGCTTTGGATGTGACGGTGTAATCCTAGGCACTCCAACCGGCTCAACAGCTTATGGGTTCTCAGCCGGTGGCCCTATTATTTGGCCTTCTGTTGAGGCAATTTCGGTGGTACCAATCAGCGCTCACGCTTTGTTTGCCCGTCCACTTGTAGTTAGCCCGAGAGCAACCGTCGCGGTTGAAGTCCTTCAACGGAGCAACGGTTCTGGCGTTCTCTGGGCTGACGGTCGTCGAACTTGGCACCTCCCGCCAGGCGCTCGAGTTGAGGCTCGTAAATCAGATGTTTCAGTGCGACTAGCCCGATTCCGCCAAGGCCCATTCAATGAGCGATTGGTAAGGAAGTTCAACCTTCCTGTCGAAGGCTGGAGAGGCCCAATCGAGGGTAACTAAGTGATCGAAGAGATTTCCATACGCGACCTCGGTGTTATCGCCGATGCCAAATTGAATTTCGGTCCCGGCCTAACAGTTTTGACTGGTGAGACGGGCGCAGGAAAAACCATGGTCCTAACCGCTCTGGGCTTATTGCTGGGTGAGCGTTCCGATAGTTCGGCGATTCGACAGGGTCAGGAACAAGCCTTTGTTGAAGGCCGGTGGATGATTCACGACCATAAAGCAGCTTCTGAAATCGTTATCGAAGCCGGTGGGCTAATCGACAATGGTGAGCTCATTGTGAACCGCACAGTGGCTAGAGACAGCCGCTCGCGCTCTGCCGTGGGGGGAGCTTCGGCTCCGGTTGCTGTATTAGCTAGCCTCGGTGAAAAACTTGTGGCCGTGCACGGCCAGTCCGACCAAATACGTCTCAAGTCACAGGTTGCCCAACGTGAAGCGTTGGATAACTTTTCGGGAGTTGCTGAGTTACTTCAGAACTACCGCGAGGTTTTCGAAAACTGGCGAGCGACTCGAGCTCGTCTAGAAGAACTCAAGGAGGCTTCGTTCACTCGCGAGGCTGAATTGCAATCGCTTCGTGACGCAGTTGAACAACTCGAGAAGCTACAACCGGTTTCGGGTGAAGATGTTGAATTGAGTGCACAGGCTGAGCGCTTGACTCACAGTGAAGAACTTCGAATTGCTGCCGCCGAGGCGCACGAATTACTGTCAAGTGAAAACGATGCGGAAGATGCAATTTCGCTGGTTGGCAAGGCACGTCGCGTTCTTGAGCAGGCTTCTTACCACGATCCGGAATTGGGAAAAATAGCTGAAACGCTTCGAGAACTAGGTTTCCAACTCGGTGAACAGGCTGCAACTATTAGCGGTTATCTCGCTTCTCAAGAAGCCGGTGGAGCCGCGGAGCTTGAGCGCATTCAACAACGGCGCGCTGATCTAACGGCAGCCATGAGAAAGTACGGTCCGACCCTCGACGACGTGATCTCCTTCTTCGAGAGTGCTGGTAAACGCCTACTCGATCTTGATTCCTCAGATGAGCAAATCGAGAATTTGAACCTGGAATGTGATGCGCTTTTTGCGCAGGTTCAGGACTTGGCAGCTCAGGTCACTGCCGTCCGTAAGCACGCTGCAATCCGCTTAGAGCAGGCCGTCACCGAAGAACTAAAGACGCTGGCAATGGGTGGCGCCACGCTTGTTGTGACCGTGACTGAGTCAACTGACTACCAAGCGCATGGCGTTGACCAGGTGAGTATTCAGTTGGCGGCATATCCTGGCGCCGAACCGCGTCCAATTGGTAAAGGTGCTTCCGGCGGAGAACTTTCCAGAATCATGTTGGCAATAGAAGTTGTATTGGCTCGTAACGAACAGGCATTGACCTTTGTCTTCGATGAAGTTGATGCTGGCGTCGGCGGCGCCGCAGCAATCGAAGTTGGCCGACGGTTAGCTCAACTTGCTAAGGTCGCGCAGGTAATCGTGGTAACCCACCTCGGTCAGGTTGCGGCATTTGCAAACCAGCACCTTCGGGTGTTGAAAACCGTTGGAGATCAATACACAGCCTCTGATGTTGTTTCTTTGCAGGGAGAAGCCCGAGTTGAGGAAATCGCTCGCATGCTAAGTGGCATGGCCGAAAGCGACACGGCCAGGGCCAGCGCACGTGAGCTGATTGCCCGTGCAGCCGAATTCTCAAATCGGTAAATAAACTTTGGCGTTTCACCTGCCTGTCGCATGTTCGGCCCCTCCGCGCTTGATAAACTTTTAATCCATGGCAGACACGCAGAACCATGGAATTGTTCGACACATCTTCGTAACCGGAGGTGTCGCTTCCAGCCTCGGTAAAGGTCTGACCGCAGCCAGTCTTGGCAACCTTCTAACCGCTCGTGGTTTACACGTGGTCATGCAGAAACTTGACCCTTACCTAAACGTTGACCCTGGAACCATGAATCCGTTTCAGCACGGTGAAGTTTTCGTAACCGAAGACGGAGCAGAGACCGATCTTGACATCGGCCATTACGAGCGTTTCTTGGACATTGAACTTGCTCAATCGGCAAACGTAACCACCGGTCAAATTTATTCGCGCGTTATTTCACGTGAACGCGCCGGCGAATACCTTGGCGACACCGTGCAGGTAATCCCTCACATCACCGACGAAATTCAACGAAGGATGAGACTGCAGGCAACCGAGTCTCCTGCTCCGGATGTAATCATCACCGAAATTGGCGGAACCGTAGGAGACATTGAGTCTCAGCCATTCCTGGAAGCAGCTCGTCAACTTCGTCACCAGGTTGGTCGCGATAACGTTTTCTTCGTACACGTATCACTTGTTCCTTACATCGGACCTTCGGGGGAGCTAAAGACCAAACCAACTCAGCACTCCGTGGCAATGCTGCGCAGCATTGGTATTCAGCCAGACGCCATTGTTCTTCGAAGTGACCGCGAGTTACCTGAGGGAATCAAAAAGAAGATTGCCCTCATGTGCGATGTTGAATACGAAGCAGTGATTAATGCTGCTGACGCATCGAGTATCTACGACATCCCGACTGTTCTAAACAGTCAAGGTCTCGACTCCTACATCGCGAAGAAAATCTCCCTAGAGATCGGTGAAGTTAACTGGTCTCGCTGGAACAGCGTTTTGGACGCCGTTCACAACCCTAAGCACGAGGTAAAGATCGCTCTGGTCGGTAAGTACATTGATCTTCCTGACGCTTATCTCTCAGTAACTGAGGCGCTTCGAGCCGGTGCTTTTGCCAATCAAACCAAGCTTCACATCAAGTGGGTTCCTTCAGACACCTGTGAGACCGAAGAGGGAGCCAAGGAACAGCTTGGCGACGTGGACGCCATTTGTGTCCCAGGCGGCTTTGGTGTTCGAGGTATCGAAGGCAAGTTGGGGGCGCTCAAGTTCGCTCGAGAGAACCAAATCCCGACTCTTGGGCTTTGCCTAGGCCTTCAGTGCATGGTTATCGAGTATGCCCGAAACATGGCTGGTCTCGACGGCGCATCTTCCACCGAGTTTGATGAAAATGCCAAGTATCCGGTAATTGCGACCATGGCCGAGCAAGTTGACATTTTGAAATCGGGTGACCTCGGCGGCACTATGCGCCTTGGTACTTACGACGCCAAGTTAATTCCAGGCTCAATTGTTGCCGGTGTTTACGGATCGACCGATGTAAACGAACGCCACCGTCACCGCTATGAGGTCAATAACGAGTTCCGCGACCAGATTGGTGCTGCAGGGTTAGTGTTCTCAGGAACTAGCCCTGACGGCCACCTGGTGGAGTTTGTTGAACTTCCTCGCGAAGTTCACCCCTACTACGTGGCAACTCAAGCTCACCCAGAATTCAAGTCACGCCCAACCAAGGCTCACCCGCTGTTCCAGGGGCTTATTGATGCAGCTTTGAATCGCCAAGAGGCTTCGCGCCTTTCCATCGCAGCCGATACCTAAAGATGTCGCTTCATCGACAGATTGAAGCGTATCTTCGCCACCTAACCATTGAACGTGGCATGGCAAAGAACACCTTGGCCGCCTATTCCAGAGACCTGAAACGTTATGAAGAGTACTTGGAGTCACTTGGAATAGGTTTGCCCGATGAGATAACCAAGCAACAGGTTTCGGCATTTGGCGAGCAGTTAGTGACCAAGTTTGGGCTGAAAGCAACGTCGGTTGCCCGCGTCCTGTCCGGGGTTCGTGGCTTACATCGGTTTTGGTTAATGGAGCAGGTCACAGCCAATGATGTCTCGGCGACAATCAAACCACCAAACCCGGCCAAGCGACTGCCAAAGGCGATACCACTGAGCGATATTGAGAAGTTGCTTGCCGCAGCCGGTCCAGAGCCGGGCGACGAAGTTGCGATCGCACTTGACCCAATCAGAGTAAGAGACCGCGCACTTCTTGAGCTCCTCTATGCAACTGGGGGACGTGTTAGCGAGATCGTGAATTTAGACCTTGACGACTTGATTGACAAGACCCTATTGAGACTTTTTGGTAAAGGCTCCAAGGAACGAGTTGTACCGGTTGGGTCATACGCGCAGCGAGCTGTAGAGAACTACCTGGTACGAGTACGCCCAACCCTTGCAACGGCAGGGCGTGGCACCCCAGCCTTATTCTTAAACCAGCGCGGTGGCCGCCTATCTCGTCAATCAGCTTGGCAAATCATCACCGATGCTGCCGAAAAGTGTGGCTTGACCGGCCACATTTCCCCGCACACCCTGCGTCACTCATTTGCCACGCATCTGTTGGAAGGTGGGGCCGATGTTCGTGTCGTTCAGGAGCTACTCGGGCACTCTTCGGTTGCTACCACCCAGATTTACACTTTGGTCACGGTTGATGCACTCCGAGAGATCTATGCAACAGCACATCCGCGCGCTCGGCGGTAGGCTAGTACCTAGATAAAGCCCAAGAAAGGGGGACACCATGGCAGTTGACAACGCTGACAAAAGATTTCCAAAACCTAAGCCGCTATCCAGCCATGGCCCCGCTCGAATTATCGCAATGTGTAACCAAAAGGGTGGCGTTGGTAAAACCACCACTTCAATCAATCTCGGTGCCGCTCTAAATGAGTATGGTCGCAAGGTTTTGCTAGTTGATTTTGACCCCCAGGGTGCCCTTTCTGCTGGCCTCGGAATTGTCGCCCACGAGGGCACAACAATTTTTGATCTAATGCAAAACGAAGAGCTGAATCCTCACGACGCGATTCGCAAGACTTCAACTCCAGACCTCGACGTTATTGCAGCAAACATCGACCTATCAGCTGCTGAAATGAATCTGGTCAATGAATATGACCGTGAAAAGATCTTGAAGAGAATCTTGAAGAAAGTTCAAGACGACTACGACGTAATCATCATCGATTGCCAGCCTTCGCTCGGCCTATTGACCGTAAATGCGCTAACTGCAGCACATGGTGTGATGATTCCACTAGCCTGCGAGTTCTTCGCGTTGCGAGGCGTAGCAATCCTCGAGGGAATTATCAAAAAAGTTCAGGCTCGATTGAACGAAACACTTGTTTTAGACGGCGTCCTTGCAACCATGTACGACTCAAGAACTCACCACTCTCGCGAAGTTATGGACATGCTTCGAGACAAGTTTGGTGACCAGGTCTTCAAGAGTGTGATTGCTCGTACGGTTAAGTTCCCTGACGCCTCACGTGTTGCCGAACCAATTACTTCATACGCACCATCTTCCGATGCCGCTGAAGCGTATCGCACAGTTGCCAGAGAGCTAATCTCTCGTGGCGGCGCCCCTTAATGAGGAGCTGACCGAAACTAAGTCCGGTTTCGCGGTCAGCCTTGGCAATTTTGACGGACCGTTCGACCTTCTCCTAAGTTTGATTACCAAGCACGAGATGGACATCACTGAAGTCTCACTTTCGAAAGTCACCGACGAATTCATTCAGTACCTCAAGCAACTTGATTCCGAAGATGAGATGGATCAAGCTTCTGAGTTCATCGTTATTGCTGCCACACTGCTAGACCTCAAGATTGCCGGGTTGCTACCTAAGGGCGAGGTTGTTGACGCGGAAGACGTGGCGCTGCTAGAGGCGCGCGACCTTTTGTTTGCTCGGCTGCTCCAGTACAAGGCCTTCAAAGAGATCGCGTCTTGGTTCAATAATGCTTTCAACCTGGAAGGCACACGGCTTGCCAGAGACGTTCGCATGGAAGAGCGTTTCCGAGACCAGAAACCTGAACTGGTATGGACCATCACGCTTCCGGAGTTTGCAAACCTAGCTCTCGAAACCATGACTCCGAAGGAAATCCCTTCGGTTGGTCTTACCCATTTGCATGCATCTCGCGTAAGTATCCGTGAACAGGCCGCTGCCGTTGTTGCGATTCTTCGCAGTAAGAAAACCACCTCGTTTTTCGAATTGATCCGGGAAGTCAAAGATCGAGCCATTGTGGTTGCCAGGTTCTTGGCGATTCTTGAACTTTATCGTTTGGCTGCGCTTTCATTTGAGCAGGCAACACCACTTGGCGACCTGGAGCTAACCTGGCGAGCCGAATCATTCAATGAAGAGCAACTAGCCGCACTTGGAGCCGACTATGACGACTGATATCAAAAACGAATCACCATTCCAGGACGACCTGCATGGCGCCGTTGAAGCAATACTCATGATTACCGATGCTCCGATTTCGCTTATTGCTCTAGCAACCGCTCTCGAGCAGCCGGTCAACGTTGTTCGAGACATTGTTGAAGATTTGCAGAAGGATTACAACGGCGAGAACGGCGGAAAGGTTCGCGGATTCGAACTTCGAGAAGTTGGGGGAGGCTGGCGCATTTTCGTGCGGGCGGATTTCGACTGGGCAGTGAAGCTGTTTGTCGCCAACGAGAATCCAACGAAACTCTCCCAGGCTGCGCTTGAAACCTTGGCAGTGATCGCCTACAAGCAACCGATAAGTCGCGGTCAGGTCGCCTCGATTCGTGCGGTGAATGTTGACTCGGTTGTAAAAACTTTGCTTAGCCGAGGGCTCATCACCGAGCTCTACACCGACTCTGAAACCGGTGCCGTGAACTTTGGTACCACAGATCTAATGCTGGAACTTCTCGGCATCAATTCGCTTGACGAGCTTCCGCCGCTGAGCCCACACCTACCGGATGCGAACAGTGACTTTGAACTCTAATAACGAACCACAGCGACTACAGAAGGCACTGGCTGCGGCTGGCATCGCCTCTCGCCGAGCCTGCGAAGACCTAATCGTGCAGGGTCAGGTGAAAGTGAACGGCAAGCTCGTCACCGAACTTGGAACTCGTATTGATGTTGAGAAAGACAAGGTAACCGTTCGGGGAGTCCCGGTGGTCTTCGACACCAATCGCGTCTACCTAGCGCTAAACAAGCCAAAAGGTGTCATCAGCACCATGGCCGACGAAGAAGGTCGCCCAGACCTTGCCCAGTTCGTTCTCGACTACGACCGAGTTTTCAATGTTGGACGTCTAGACGGCGAAACCACAGGACTTATTTTGCTCACCAACGATGGTGAATTGGCCAACAAACTTTCTCACCCGAAGTTTGGCGTAGAGAAGACCTACGTTGCGCTCATTCACGGTTTCGCTACCGACGAAACGATTCACAAGTTATTGAGCGGCTTCGAATTGGAAGATGGCTTTATCAAGGCTGACCGAGCAAGAATTGTTGACCAGTCGAAGGGCCACACTCTTATCGAGATCGTTCTACATTCGGGTCGTAACCGTATTGTCAGGCGCATGTTCGACCACATCAACCTTCCTGTTGTAGATCTGGTTCGCAAACAGTTCGGACCAATTCACCTGGGTGGGCTAAAGCTGGGCCACACCCGCCAGTTGAGTAAACTTGAAGTAGGCGAATTGTTGAAGTTCTCCGAAGGCGTCAAGCCGAGAACACCAAGGCCCCGCGATAAGAACGCGGCTAAGAAAAGGCGATAGAGATGATTAGAGCCATCCGTGGAGCGATTCAGCTCGATGTTGATGAGCGCGAGCATCTTCTGAAGCTAACTGCCGAGTTGCTATCTAAGATTCTTCACGCAAATGATGTCGACAATTCTGACCTAATTTCGATCTTTTTCACTTCCACGCCAGATATTCATTCTGAATTTCCAGCCGTAGCAGCTCGCTCTTTAGGGCTGGGAGATGTGCCACTACTTTGTTTTGTTGAAATGGATGTAGCCGGCGCCCTTCCTCGAACCATCAGGGTAATGGTTAACGTGAATACTGATAAGGCTCGTGGCGAAATTCAGCACATCTATCTCCGCGGGGCTGTTGCGCTTAGGCAGGATCTAGCTCAGTGAACACTGGCAGGATTCAAGGAACAGTTCGAATTGTTGGTGCGGGTTTAATCGGCACCAGCATCGGCCTTGCAATTTCCAAACTTGGAATCGATGTAGTCCTTGAAGATGTTTCACCTGCAAATGTTCGACTCGCAGCCGATTATGGCGCTGGCAAGCCTGCTGGGAATGAAGACCAGCCAGTATTGATTGTGGTCTGTGTGCCTCCTGATGTGACAGCGAGGGTTGTGGCCGCTGAGCTCAAAGCTTTCCCAGGTGCGGTGGTTACCGATGTTGCGTCGGTCAAGGCTTCGATTCTGGATGAACTGGCAGCCAGCTCTGCAGACCTGAGTCGCTACGTTGGATCGCACCCCATGGCTGGACGGGAAAAAGGTGGAGCTTCTTCGGGCCGCGCCGACATCTTTGTCGGTCGACCTTGGGTAATCGCCGAACACCCTGAAGCTTCGAGTCAATCCGTAAAGAGGGTAGAGGAACTAGCCCTTGACTTGCAATCAACACCGGTTCGAATGTCTGCTCTTGAGCACGACCGTGCGGTGGCGCTGGTTTCCCACGTTCCACAATTGGTTTCATCGTTGATGGCGAGCCGTTTGATCGGAGCCAATGGTGTTGAACTCGCGGGCCAGGGGCTCCGAGACACAGTGCGAATCGCAGCCAGCGACCCCAAGCTTTGGGTGCAAATTCTCGGCGCAAATGCCGGTGAAGTTGTTTCCATTTTGGATGACTATGCAAGCGACTTGGCCAGGGTAATTGAGGCGCTACGAAACATTGAAAAACCTGGTTCACTCGCAACGCTTGATCAAACCATCGCCACCGGAAACCGTGGTGTGGAGCAAATTCCCGGCAAGCACGGTTCAAGAAATTCCCAGTTCAGTTCTTTCGTCGTGATGATTGATGACCAGCCTGGAGCACTAGCAAGGTTGCTCACCGAGATCGGTGAAATTGGCATAAACGTTGAAGACCTAAAATTGGAACACTCGCCGGGTGCTCCAATCGGTTTGGTTGAACTGCAAGTACTTCCTGCCATGGGCGAAAAACTCACAAAAGACCTAACCGACCGGGGTTGGAGGTTTGCCTGATGGCTGAAATAGTTGCAATCGATGGCCCCGCCGGATCTGGCAAATCGAGTGTTTCAAAGGAGGCTGCACGTCGTCTTGGTTTTGGTTACCTAGACACGGGCGCGGCCTATCGTGCACTGGCCTGGGCTGTTGCTGAAGGGCATGTGACGCTTCCTGGTATGGATGCCGAAGAATTTGAAGGCTTCGATTATCAGATTTCGCTAAACCCCGATGATTACTGGGTAAAAAGTTTTGGCGTCTACATTACCGAGGAGATTCGTCTACCCCGAATTGCCGAGAATGTCTCGGCGGTGGCCCAGATTCCTGCGGTTCGTCGATATATGAAAGAACTCACTCGCAACCTTGTTGCCGAGAGCTCACTGCCTGGAGTGGTGGTGGAAGGTCGCGACATCACGACTGTGGTTGCACCTGATGCTCCAGTTCGCCTTTTACTTACGGCCAGTGAAGAAGTACGCTTAGAACGTCGAGCGAAAGAACTTTCGCCAGAAGATCTCGCAACCTTGCGCAAACAAGTACTTGAACGAGACAAGTCCGACTCTAAAGTGGTCGACTTCATGAAACCGGCCGAGGGTGTTGACCTAGTGGACACCACAAATTTAGATTTTGAACAGTCCGTGCAAGCGGTCCTGACGATTATTAGAGAGCAGTTGTAACCATGAGCGATGAATACGAGAAGGACCTCGACCCAGCGTTCTTGGAAAAACTTGAGGCAATCAGCGATTCTGATGCTGAGGCTCGAGCAAAAAGCCTTCGAGCAGGTTTGGAAGACTACGATCTAGAGAGCGAAGACTTCGACGTAATCAATGGTGAAATTGACGGTCTAATAGACGAAGAAGAGCTTGGCCCTCTTCCCGTTTTGGCAATTGTCGGTCGACCAAACGTTGGTAAGTCTGCTCTAGTGAACCGAATCATCGGTCGTCGTGAAGCTGTAGTAGAAGACAAGCCAGGAGTTACACGCGACCGCGTTAGCTACAAAGCCGAGTGGAACAACCGCAAGTTCACCCTGGTTGACACTGGCGGCTGGGAGCCAAACGCTAAGGGAATTGACAAGTCAGTTGCTGAGCAAGCTGAAATCGCCATTGAGTTGGCCGACGCAGTACTTTTCGTCGTTGATGCGACCGTTGGAGCAACGTCGACTGACGAACGCGTAGTGAAGCTTCTGAGGGCGTCTGGTAAGCCAGTGATTCTTGCCGGAAACAAAATTGATGATGTTTACCAAGAGCCCGAGATTGCAAACCTGTGGTCGCTAGGGCTCGGTGAGCCAATGCCAGTTTCAGCGCTACACGGACGTGGTGTTGCCGATATGCTCGATGCCGCGCTCGCGGTGCTTCCAAAGGTGTCTGGTGTTGCCCAGATGGAGGCCGGCGGTCCGCGCCGCGTGGCCTTGATTGGTCGCCCTAACGTCGGTAAGTCTTCATTGCTAAACAAAGCGGTTGGCTCAGAGCGAGCTGTTGTGAACGATCTTGCGGGAACTACTCGCGACCCAATCGATGAGCAGGTAACAATCGCCGGCAAGGTTTGGCGTTTTGTGGACACTGCCGGAATTCGCCGAAAGAAGCACTTGGCTCAGGGTGCCGATTTCTACGCCTCGCTTCGCACTTTAGCCGCACTTGAGCGAGCCGAAGTTGCCGTTGTGCTGTTCGATGTGATGGAACCAATTTCGGAAGCCGACATTCGAATTGTTGACATGGCTTTGGAATCTGGCCGCGCACTCGTCCTCGCTTTCAATAAGTGGGATGAACTCGATGATGAACGTCGTCGTTGGTTAGAGCGCGAGATTGAAACTAAATTGGCTCACGTTGCCTGGGCTCCGCGAGTCAACATTTCGGCAAAGACTGGCCGTCACATTGAAAAATTGGTACCCGCTCTAGAAGTCGCCTTGGACTCATGGGACACCAGAATTCAGACTGGAAAGTTCAACGCGTTCTTGCAAGAACTTTCCATGGAGTTCCCGCACCCGGTTCGCGGAGGTAAGCAACCTCGCATCCTATTCGCAACCCAGGCTGCAATTCGTCCTCCAAAGTTTGTTCTGTTTACAACAGGATTCTTGGACGAAGGCTACCGACGTTTCATACAGCGTCGACTTCGCGAGACTTACGGTTTTGAAGGTTCGCCGATTGAAATCGGTATGCGTGTTCGAGAGAAGCGCAAGCGCACTTAGCCGTGCGAACGGGCTGTAGCGCAGCTTGGTAGCGCACTTGTCTGGGGGACAAGGGGTCGCAGGTTCAAATCCTGTCAGTCCGACAAATACGAGAGGTTGGTAGAAGTGGAAGAGATGTCTATCTGGGCACAGCTTCGCACTTTGCCAAACCTTTTAAGTCTTTTGCGTTTAGCTCTCGTTCCGGTGTTCTTGGTACTTATCATCACCGGGCACTCAATCTCGGCGTTTCTAGTCTTAGCGCTTGCTTCCTTTACCGATTGGCTCGATGGTTACCTTGCACGAAAGCTAAACCAGGTAACACGAATCGGGGCGCTTCTTGATCCAGCCGCGGATCGTCTCTACATTTTTGCAACATTGATTGGCCTAGCAGTAACGGGAAGCATTCCGGTCTGGCTACCGGTTGTTGTGATTGCCCGAGATGTCTTGTTAGCCTTCACAATTCCGGTTTTGGCGGCTCGAAACTATGGGCCGTTACCGGTGCACTTCTTCGGCAAAGCAGGAACCTTTGCCCTGCTTTACGCCTTCCCACTTTTGCTTCTAGCCGACTGGTGGACTGCCGCCCAGTTCATCATTTTGCCAATCGCCTGGGCGTTCGCTTTGTGGGGCGTTGCGCTCTACTGGTACGCCGGTTTCCTTTATGTGAAGCAAGTTTTACAACTGGTGAAAACGACCCCAAAAGTTACGCTAAATTAGATAAATCATGAGTGAGTCTTCCAACTTCGAAAACGCCAAATCAGAGGACGTTACCTCTACCCAGCGTTTCGCGGAAGACCTAATTGAGGACCCAACCAATGGGCTAGATGAAGAAGAGTTGGCTGCCGTTGCTGCGCTTCCAGCTGGCTCGGCACTCTTAATTGTGAAACGCGGTCCTAGTGATGGTTCTCGTTTCTTGCTTGATGTTGATGTCACGACCGCTGGTCGCCACCCAAATGCTGAGATTTTCTTAGACGATGTAACTGTCTCTCGTAAGCACGCTGAATTCAAGCGTGATGCTCAGGGTTTTACCGTTTCAGATCTCGCTTCCCTCAATGGAACTTACCTAAATGGTTCCCGCGTGGATGCCGCTCGTCTAACCGATGGTGACGAGGTCCAAGTTGGAAAGTTCAAGCTAACTTTCTATTCGGCTAGCACCGGGCGAGCGTAACCATGGTGGCACGTCCCACCTCGCTTGCAACCGCGAGGTCCTCAAAACTTTTTACGATTGGTCGCGTTTTAGCGATTCTCGAGTTGGATTTTCCGGAACTTTCGCCATCTAAACTACGTTTTCTGGAAGAGCAGGGTCTGGTAACTCCTCAGCGCACCGATGCCGGCTACCGTAAGTTCACGGATGGTGACATTGATCGCCTTCGCATCATTCTTGAATTGCAGCGCGATCAGTACCTGCCGTTGAAAGTTATTCGTCAGTACCTCGAGGATCTGGACGCGGGAAAGACTCCTAAACTTCCTAACTCTTCTGAACCGAAAAGCCTGCGAGTAAAGCAGGGAAAAAAGTTCAGCGAACTTGAATTGATCGCAGAGACAGCAATCACTCCAGCTCTTATTGCTGACGCCAGGGAGGTTGGGCTTCTTTCGTCAGAACCTTTTTCGGCTGCCGATCTAGCTATTGCAAAGTCGGTAGTTCAGCTTCAGCGCTTTGGAATTGCTCCTCGCCACCTTCGCGGCCTCAAGGCTGCAGCAGACCGAGAAATCGGCATCATTGAAGGCGTCGTTGCGCCTATCCTGGCTAAGAATGAAACCGGTTCACGCTCCCGTGCGGCCCACTTTGCTGAGGAAATCGAGAACCAATTTGCTTCGATTCGCTCCGAGATTGTTCGCTCGGTAATTGGCAAAATCGACTCCTAATCGACAACCGCGACACGCCGAGGATATTAATTAACCTCGCAGTAACCCTCAAGGGCACCAGAATTAAACCTAAGGTTGAAGGTGAAGGAGGAAAGTCATGACCGATCAAGGCAGTTTTGAAATTGATGATGCTTCGGCAAACATGCTTTTCACCGATGGTCTTCCAACCAACGATCCAAACAGCGGTTACAGCGGTACCTCGTCAGCAACCGCAGCTGGAATTAGCTACCGCCAGTTGGACTACTGGGATCGCACCGCATTAGTGCAGCCTTCTGTTCGCGGGGCGCACGGTTCTGGAACGCAGCGTCTTTACGCATTCCGCGACATTCTGGTCTTGAAGCTAGTCAAGCGTCTACTAGACACCGGTGTATCGCTTCAGCAGATCCGTATCGCAATCAACCAGCTGCGCGATTCCGGAATTAACGACTTAGCCCGAACCACACTTATGTCTGATGGCGCCAAAGTTTATCTATGCAACAGCGACGATGAAGTAATCGACCTCCTCGGCCGCGGCCAGGGTGTATTCGGAATCGCAGTGGGACGCGTCCTTGAAGAAGTGGAAGCCACGCTTTCGACCATTACCCCGAGTTCACTGGACGAAGTTGACGAGCTTTCGCTACGTCGTGCTAAAAAAGCAATCTAGTTCTGGTCCTTTTCGAGACCCAAAATATTTTCAACCGAAGTTTCGGCATCTTCTGCCGCCTCAGCCTTCAAAATCTCATCGAGAGTCTGGCCTCGAAGAGCACGATTTAGGCGCATAACCTTACGGCTCTGGCGCCCGATTCGGTTCGGAGTAATCTGCCCGAACGAAAGCTGAATGTACTCCAGGATTCGATCAAAGGCCTGGGAAATTTCTGTAGCCGATTCTCCTGGCCAGCCGTGAATCGGTCGTCCGGCACCCTGAGCCTGCTGAAGTACGGTTCGCTCTTCAATCACCTGAGGCAAAATGCGATCACCGTACTTCTCACGAAGTTCGCTCACTCTAAAGTCACCCTCGGTTGATTGTGGGCGGAAGCGGTTAATCAAAATACCCAAAGTCTGCAGGCGAGGGGTTAGCCCCTTACGAAGTTCATCAAGCGCGTGAGTGGTTCGGTCTGCAGCCACAACCGAGAACAATGAAGGCTCGCTGACAATAATCACTCGGTCACTAGCAACCCAGGCGGTTCGAGTCAAACCATTGATAGAAGGAGGGGTGTCGATGATCACCAAGTCATACTCACGTTCAACCTTGGCAAGAGCCACTTCGAGCCGCCAAATCTCTTGAATTGTCGGTGCCGGGGAATCCAACGCTTGAGTTTGAGGGCTACCCACCATGACATCTATGGTGCCTGGGTGAAGTTTGGTCCAAGTACTAGATACGATTGACCTATGCACAATGGAGTGCCGGGGGTTCTGTAAAACGTCAGAAACTGTTTCGCCGAATACTCCGATGGCGCCTAGTCCTGTGGTGGCATCACACTGTGGATCCAAATCTACGACCAATGTGCGTAGACCTTGCGAGAACGCAGCAGACGCCAAGCCCAAGGCAACCGTGGTCTTTCCTACGCCCCCTTTGAGGGAGCTGACGCTGAGAACATGCACGTCTAATAGGTTACTCTCTAAGTCAAGGCGTCTAAAACCCGTTGTTCGCTCCAACGCACTCTCGAGGTGGCAATGTTTAAGAAGATCTTGGTGGCAAACCGAGGCGAAATCGCTATTCGCGCGTTCCGTGCGGCCTACGAACTCGGCGCTCGCACCGTGGCCGTATTTCCATACGAAGACCGTAACTCTAGCCACCGACTCAAGGCCGATGAGGCCTATCAGATTGGATCTGAAGGTCACCCAGTACGCGCCTATCTAAACGTCTCCGAAATCATTCGCGTAGCCAAAGAATCCGGCGCAGACGCAATTTACCCCGGTTATGGCTTCCTTTCGGAAAACCCAGAACTTGCCCAGGCCGCAGCTGAAAATGGCATCAAGTTCATCGGCCCAACGTCGGACATCCTAGAGATGGCTGGAAACAAGGTAAACGCTAAGGAAGCCGCGATTGCAGCCGGTGTTCCCGTTCTCAAATCTTCGATTCAATCTGCGGATGTTGACGTCCTTGTCAAGGAAGCTGAGGCTATCGGCTTTCCAATCTTCGTAAAGGCTGTTGCTGGTGGTGGCGGCCGAGGAATGCGCCGTGTTGAAAAGCGTGAAGACCTTCGTGCAGCCCTTGGGGAAGCTAGTCGTGAGGCCGAAAGCGCTTTTGGTGACGCGAGAGTCTTCTTAGAGCAGGCGGTACTTCGTCCCCGTCACATCGAGGTGCAGATACTTGCCGATGAACACGGCAATGTGGTTCACCTTTTTGAACGAGACTGTTCAATTCAGCGACGCAACCAAAAAGTAGTTGAAATTGCCCCGGCCCCGCACATTACTCAAGAATTACGTGAAGAGCTGTACAGAGACGCCGTAGCCTTCGCATCGAAGATTGGTTATCGCAATGCCGGAACCGTGGAGTTCCTAATCGACACCGTGGGCGACAATGCCGGAAAACACGTTTTCATTGAAATGAACCCTCGTATCCAGGTAGAGCACACTGTCACTGAAGAAATTACCGACATCGACCTCGTTCAATCGCAAATGCGAATTGCCGCTGGGGAGAGTCTGTCTGATCTCGGCCTTACTCAGGACAAGATCACCATGCACGGATTTGCGGTGCAGTGCAGAATCACTACCGAGAACCCAGCGCTTGGTTTCAAGCCGGACTCGGGGAAAATTACTACATACCGCTCTCCAGGAGGAGCTGGAATCCGCCTAGATGGAGGAACAATCTCGGCTGGAAGCGAAGTCAGCCCGCACTTCGACTCACTTCTGGTGAAACTGATTGCACGAGGACGCGACTTCCACTCGGCGGTAGTGCGCGCCGAACGTGCGCTCGCGGAGTTCCGCATTCGCGGCGTTTCGACCAACATTTCGTTCATGCAAGCGGTTTTGGCTGACCCAACCTTTGCCAGTGGAGACCTTTCGACGTCGTTCATCGACGAACGACCAGAACTCTTCACCCAGCACCCGTCACAAGACCGTGGAACCAAGATTCTCACCTGGTTGGCAGATGTAACGGTTAACCAGCCATACGGACCCCGTAGCGGCCGTATATCGCCTGCTACAAAGCTGCCAAAGATTGATCTAACTAAAGCCCCAACAGCTGGTTCGCGTCAGCAATTGGAGAAACTTGGTCCGGCTGGTTTCGCCAAGGCGCTTCGCGAACAGAACCATGTTGCGGTAACCGAAACTACCTTCCGTGACGCACACCAGTCGCTTCTGGCGACCCGCGTCCGTGGACGAGACTTAGTTCAAGTTGCTCCATACGTTGCCAGGATTACTCCAGAGCTCTTCTCGGTCGAGGCATGGGGTGGTGCGACGTACGATGTTGCATTGCGATTCCTTGGAGAAGACCCGTGGCAACGACTCACTGCACTGCGTGCCGCTATGCCAAACATTTGTATTCAGATGTTGCTTCGAGGCCGAAACACAGTTGGTTACACACCATACCCAACCGAAGTAACCAAGGCGTTTGTCGCCGAAGCGGCTGCTAGCGGTGTGGACATTTTCCGTATCTTCGACGCCTTGAACGATGTCGAGCAGATGAAGCCGGCGATTGAAGCGGTATTGGAAACAGGAACAGCAGTTGCTGAAGTGGCTTTGTGCTACTCTGGCGACCTTCTGAACCCGGATGAGGATCTTTACACGCTCGATTACTATCTTGCCCTGGCTGATGAAATTGTGGCCGCAGGAGCTCACATCCTAGCTATCAAGGACATGGCCGGATTGCTGCGTCCTGCAGCCGCCAAGAAGCTTGTGAGCGCGCTTAGGGAGAGATTTGACCTTCCGGTTCACCTTCACACCCACGACACCGCTGGTGGCCAGTTAGCGACCCTCATGGCTGCGATTGAAGCCGGCGTAGATGCCGTCGACGTCGCATCAGCTCCGATGGCCGGCACGACCAGCCAGCCATCAGCTTCGGCACTCATTGCCGCGTTGGCAAATACCGAGCGAGACAGCGGAATTGCCTTAGAGGCCATGACCGCACTCGAGCCATATTGGGAATCGGTACGTCGCGTTTACTCTCCATTTGAGTCGGGTCTGCCTGGTCCGACTGGACGTGTCTACAAGCACGAAATTCCTGGCGGTCAGCTCTCTAATCTTCGCCAACAGGCCATTGCCTTAGGACTAGGAGATCAATTTGAGCGCGTTGAAGATATGTATGCGGCTGCTAACGAGATCCTCGGTCGCCCAACCAAGGTAACTCCGTCGTCCAAGGTGGTTGGAGACCTCGCACTTCACCTCGTAGCCGTAAATGCCGACCCTAGAGACTTTGCTGAGAACCCTCAGAACTACGATGTTCCCGACTCAGTAGTGGGATTCATGGCTGGCGAGCTTGGCGATCTGCCGGGTGGCTGGCCAGAACCCTTCCGCACCAAGGTGCTTGCTGGCAAAAACCTAAAGTTCGGGTTAACCCCGGTTAGCGATGAAGACCTCGCAATCTTGAAGGGGGACAGTGCCGTAGAACGGCGCGCAGCACTCAACCGGTTGTTGTTCCCCGCACCCACCAAGGAATTCTTGGCAAACCGTGCAGCTTACGGAAATCTCGATCAGGTCGATACTGTTGATTACCTTTACGGTCTAGAGCAGGGTGTCGAGCACGTAGTGGAGATTGCCAAGGGAGTTCAACTCTTCGTAGGACTTGAGGCTATTGGTTCGCCCGATGCTCGAGGTAACCGCACGGTTATGGCTACTCTCAACGGACAATTGCGCCCGATCGACATTCGCGACCGGAAGATCGCAGTAGATATTCCGCAGGCGGAGAAGGCCGACGTCTCAAACCTTGGGCACATCGCCGCTCCGTTCTCGGGTGCTGTAACCGTAACCACGGTTGAAGGTGCTCGTGTTGAAGTTGGACAGCCTGTAGCCATAATCGAGGCCATGAAGATGGAGGCAACCATCACCGCCACGGCTTCGGGGCTTGTGAGAAGAATTGCGATTCCAAAGACTCAATCCGTGGAAGCCGGCGACCTAATTCTCGTGGTGGAAGCCGACTAGTTCTCACTGTAAAGGTAGACTGACCTCTAGGTTTTAGAGATTGGAGTGCTTGTGGCTTTTGGCGACAGGAAGAAAAACAAGGCAGAAGCAGCTGAGAAATCACACTCACTTGCGGATGCTGCGGTTGATGTAGCCAGTGTAGATCTCGCACCGAGCACCGCGGCCATCGAAATCGTTCCTGAAACTTCAGCAACTCGCGAACCAAGCACCGACACTGGCCCAATCAGCCGACGCACCAACTACACTCGACGCGACCAGCTTCGCGGGGACATCTTCGATCAGCCAGAGCCAGCAGCCATGCTTACCGCAGATCGACTTATTGATGTCAGTCCCCGTAACCGACAGGCACCAGAAGGTGGCATTCGCAAGTTTCTTTACTATGTGACTCTCAAGACCTTGAACCTTGGCGATTCCCGCAAGGTTCGTGAGCGCAAAGCGTTGGACGCCCGAATCGGTGCGATGTTCGATGGCGGAGCCAAATTTGTTCCAGTACTTACGCGCAAGGGCGGTGTTGGCAAGACCACTGTGACCACCTTGCTAGGCATGGCGCTATCGATTTCTCGTGAAGACCGAGTGATTGCAATCGATGCTAACCCAGACCGCGGAACGCTTGCCGAGCGTGTTAGCAAATCAACAAGATTTACCGTTCGAGATGTTGTAAACCGCGCGGCTGCTATCGATGGGTTCACCGAGTTTTCAACCATGGTCTCGAGGGACGCAACTCGCCTCGACGTTCTTGCTTCGGACTCAGACCCTATGCTGTCGGAAGCCTTCGACGAAGGTGACTACAACGTGGTTGCCGACATGGCTGCCCGTTACTATTCGGTTGTTCTCACCGACTGCGGTACTGGAATCGTCCACTCGGTTATGCGCCCAACGCTTCAACGCGCTAGCGGACTTGTGATTGTTTCGGGCGGTTCGGTTGACGAAGCTCGTTTGGCTTCGGAAACTCTAACTTGGCTTGAGGCTAACGGTTACGGTGACTTGGTACGAAACTCCATCGTTGCCCTCAACACAGCAACCCAGGCTACCAACCTGGTCAAAATCGACGAGATTGAACAGCACTTCAAGACTCGCGTCCGCGACGTTGTTCGCATCCCTTACGACCCTGCCCTAGCCGCCGGTTCGGTAATCAAGTTCAACCAGCTGCACCGCCACACTCGTGAAGCAGCTCGTGAACTAGCTGCACTCGTGGTTGATGGACTAAACAACCCGATCTAGTGACTATTCGTGAAATTCGTCTCTACGGAGACCCTGTCTTGCGCACCGAGTGTCTCGAAATCACCGAAATCACTCAAGGAATTGAAGAGCTAATCCAAGACCTATTGGACACAACTCAACTACCAGGGCGCGCAGGCGTAGCGGCACCGCAAATTGGGGTAAACCTTCGAGCTTTTAGCTATAACGTTCACGGGGAACTCGGCTATCTAATCAATCCTAAAATTGTTGAATTGAGCGGAGATCCAACCGAAATTGATGAAGGCTGTCTTTCGGTGCCGGGCCTTTGGGAGAAGACTCCGCGTTTCCCAAACGCAGTTGCTGAAGGTATAAACCTGAAAGGCGAGGTAGTCAGAGTTTCTGGAACCGGATTACTCGCTCAGGCGCTTCAGCACGAATGTGACCACTTGGACGGCAAGGTATACCTTGATCGTCTAAGTTCTGATGGACGCAAAATAGCAATGAAGAAACTCAGAGAAACCGACTGGTTTTAGAAGTTCACCGCGCGGTCGATGTGACCCTTGCCATCTTCGTAAAGTTCAGCAATTTCTTTTGCAAAGTCTCTTGCAACGGCTTCACGCTTAATCTTCAAGCTAGGGGTCAGGTGGCCAGAGCTTTCCGTTAGTTCAGCATTAATGATTACGAACTTACGAATCGATTCTGCAGTTGAGAAGTTCTTGTTCACGTTATCAATCGCAGTCTGCACTTCGCTGAGAACTAACGCATCCTTAGCTGCCTGCTCAACCGTGAGTTTGTCGTTGCCACCGTGGTTCTTCAGCCAGGTTGCCAACATTTCCGAGTCAAGTGACACGAGCGCGCTAACAAAAGGCTTCTTGTCGCCGACCACAACTACTTGACCGATTAGCGGGTGAGCGCGTAGCGGGTCTTCAAGGCCGGCTGGAGCAACGTTTTTGCCACCTGCGGTGACTAAAAGTTCCTTTTTGCGACCGGTAATTGAGAGGAAACCATCGGCGTCCAACTCTCCAATGTCTCCGGTGCGGAACCAATCGTCAACGAAGGCGTCGCTGGTAGCAGCTGGGTTTCGCCAGTAACCGCGCATGATGTTGTTTCCACGAAGCAAGATTTCACCGTCTTCGGCAATTTTCACGCCACAGCCAGGAAGAGTTCGGCCGATTTTGCCGATCTTGATCTGGGTTGGTCGAGCAATCATGGCCGGTGCAGTGGTCTCGGTTAGGCCATAACCCTCAAGTACGGTCAGTCCAATACCCGCGTAGAAGTATCCGAGGCGAGAACCGAGCGGAGCACCTCCAGAAATTGCGTAACGCAACTTTCCACCCATGGCTGCGCGAATCTTTTTGTATACCAGAACATCGAATAGTGCGTGCTTCACGCCGAGGCCAAGGTTCACTTTGCCAAACTCTTCTTTCTGCTTGGCATATTCGATTGCGGTAACCGCAGCTTTGCGGAAGATGTCTCCCTTACCGCCAGCCTCAGCCTTTTGCTCAGCAGAGTTGTAAACCTTTTCAAATACTCGTGGCACAGCGAGTAGGAAGTCAGGTTTGAAGGAGATCATCGCCGGACCGACGTCCTTGGCGTCTGCCTTGTGACCTACCTTGATACCGACGTGGATGGCTAGGACCTCAACGAAGCGAGCAAAAACGTGAGCTAGAGGAAGGAAAAGGAGAGTGCTTCGACCGGTCTGAAGTACTTCTGGCAATTCGAGCATGGCGTTCTTGCTCAGCTCCACAAAGCCTCGGTGAAGAAGCTCACAGCCCTTTGGTACACCGGTTGTTCCAGATGTGTAAATGATTGTCGCGAGGTCGTAGAGGCCGGCGCGAGTGCGTCGCTGTTCAAGAGTTTCGTTATCGATGTCGTGACCGCGTTGGGAGAGTAACTCAATCACGCCTTGGTCTAGGCGCCAAACCTGGCGAGCCAGAGGGACCGATGCCTTGATGCTTTCGAACCGCTCGAGGTGTTCCTCGGTTTCTAGGAATACAGCAACCGAATCGCTATCCGACAGAATCCAGTGCATCTGGGTTGGAGAAGAGCTCTCATAGATTGGAACGGAAATCGCGCCAGCAAACCAAATCGCGAAGTCAATTAGGGTCCACTCGTAGCGAGTCTTGCTCATAATGGCAACGGCCTGACCCGGCTGAATACCAGATGCAATTAGACCCTTCGCCACTGCGGTTACCTGAGCGAGGAATTCCTCGGCAGTGATGTCGTGCCAGGCACCGTCTGCTTGTTCAGTTGCAAACAAAGGAAGTTTTGGATTGGCCGCAACACGATCCACGAGCAAGTCGGTGATGTTGGTTGAGTTGGTTGAGACCACAATCGGGTCGATATCGTATGACTTCATGACACCCTCTAAGTTTTGCGCTTCCTCAAACTCTACGAGAAGAAACCACTATTTGTGAACATAAACTTGGAAGACTGCTCTTCTTCGTACGAATCGTTATCTAAGGTTTAAACCATGCATGCAATAGGAATTGACATCGGTGGCACAAAAATCGCCGGCGCTCTAGTCGACCCTGATGGCACGATTGTTCGCGAAACCAGAGTCCCAACGCCTGCGACTGATCCGGAGGCGATTGCCAATGCGGTTGTTGCACTAATCCAAGAGTTATCTGAAGGTGTACAGGTTGTTGCCGCGGGTGTAGCTGCGGCTGGTTTTGTGGATGCTGCCAGAGCCAACATCGTCTATGCACCAAACCTTTCTTGGAGAAACGAGCCATTCAAGGCAAAACTTGAGGCAAAGCTAGACATTCCAGTTTTCATCGACAACGATGCCAACGCCGCCGGTTGGGCCGAATACAGGTTTGGTGCAGGGCGGGGTTACCGACACATGGTTATGTTGACAATCGGCACTGGCGTGGGTGGAGCGATCATTACCGACGGTCGTTTGCTCCGTGGAGGATTCGGCGTAGCTGCCGAATTGGGACACATTCGACACATTCCCAATGGACGTCTTTGCGGTTGCGGTCGTCATGGTTGCATCGAACAGTACGGCTCGGGTACCGCGCTACTTCGCAGCGCTATCGAATTGGCAAACTCGGGTTCGGATAAGGGTTCCCGGCTGGCTGAACTCATGGTTCAAAACGATGGGGAACTGACTGGTGTCCAGGTGTACCAAGCCATCAGTGAAAAAGATGCTGGAGCGCTTGAGCTTCTGCGCGACTTAGGAATCGCAATGGGTAAAACCATTGCAACCATCGCGGCCGTCTTGGATCCTGAAATCGTGGTGATTGGTGGTGGGGTTTCCGCCGCTGGAGATCTGCTGCTCGACCCAATGCGTGAAGGCTTTCTCAGTTCGCTCTCTGCCAAAGGTTTCCGGCCTGAACTAAAAATCGAGACCGCTCAGTTCGTCAACGATGCCGGAGTTGTTGGTGCAGCAGATCTGGCTCGCCAGGAACTCACCAGTCGCTAAACTAATAAGGTTGATTGGAGGTTCACGGATGGCATATTTCATCCTCAAAAACTTCCTGCTCGGACCAATTCTCAAAGCGCTTTTCCGCCCATGGGTAAGAGGTATGGAGAACATCCCGAGCAACGGCCCAGTGATTCTGGCCAGCAACCACCTTTCGTTTTCAGACTCAATCTTTCTTCCCTTGCAATCCCGTCGTCCGGTGGTGTTTCTGGCAAAAAGCGAGTACTTCACTGGCAAAGGCGTAAAGGGTGCACTCACCAGATGGTTCTTCAAGGCAACTGGTCAGTTGCCGATTGACCGTTCTGGCGGTAAAGCTTCAGAGGCCTCACTCAACACGGGCTTGCGCGTTTTGGGGCAAGGTCAGGTGCTTGGAATCTACCCTGAGGGAACGCGTTCACCAGATGGTCGCCTCTTCCGAGGACGCACCGGTATCGCCAGAATGGCGCTCGAATCTAAAGTGCCGGTAATTCCAGTGGCCATGATAGACACCGAAAAGGTTCAGCCGATTGGTCGACGCCTTCCACGTATCCGCCGTATTGGAATCATCGTTGGAGAGCCGTTGGACTTCTCGCGCTTCGATGGTATGGAAGGTGACCGCGTTATCTTGCGGGCCGTCACCGACGAGATCATGTACGAACTTATGAAACTCAGTGGCCAGGAATATGTGGACACCTACGCTTCGACTTTGAAAGAAAAACGCGCTCGCACGCGCTAGAGAGAGAACCAAAGCTATGAATGACATCCTGACCGGATTAGATCACCACGCCTCACTGACGGCACTACAGCAGCCAATCTGGCCGAACGCCGAAGAAGTTTTGAAGGTTCGTGCTGAACTTGCCAAACAGCCGCCGCTTGTGTTTGCAGGTGAAGTTGATCAACTTCGAAACCGTTTAGCGGATGCAGCAGCGGGAAAAGCTTTCCTTCTTCAAGGAGGCGACTGCGCCGAAACGTTTGCCGACGCCACTGCAGACCGTATTCGTAATCGCGTGAAGACTTTGCTCCAAATGGCAGTTGTGCTCACCTACGGCGCCTCAATGCCGGTTGTGAAGATGGGCCGTATGGCAGGTCAATTCGCAAAGCCACGTTCGTCGAACGATGAAACTCGCGGCGACATAACTCTTCCGGCATACCGAGGCGATGCAGTAAACGGTTACGACTTCACTCCAGAGTCAAGAGCAAATGATCCTTGGCGGATGCTCAAGGCCTACAACACCTCGGCCTCGACTTTGAACCTGATTCGAGCATTTACCCAGGGAGGTTTTGCCGACCTTCGTTCAGTTCACGAATGGAATCGTGGTTTCAGTGAAAACCCAGCCAACATTCGTTACGAATCGCTTGCGAAAGAAATCGACCGTGCCATCAAGTTCATGGCAGCCTGTGGAGCCGACTTCGAATCGCTTCGCACCACCGAGTTCTACGTCAGTCACGAAGCGCTTCTGCTCGACTACGAGCGCCCAATGACCAGAATCGACTCACGTACTGGAAACCCTTATGACACAAGCGGTCACATGGTTTGGATCGGTGAGCGCACTCGCCAGCTTGAGAACGCGCACGTCGACTTCTTGTCGCGAGTGAGAAACCCGATCGGTGTCAAGCTTGGCCCAACAACTTCAGTGGAGGATGCCAAAGCGCTAATCGAGAAACTTGACCCTCAGCGTGAGCCAGGTCGCCTAACTTTCATCACTCGCATGGGTGCTGGAAAAATTCGCGAAGAACTTCCAAAACTGGTTGAGGCTGTTCGCGATATGGGAGCCCAGCCGCTGTGGATCACAGACCCGATGCACGGCAATGGCATCACCACAAAGAATGGTTACAAGTCCCGTCGCTTCGACGACGTCATGGATGAAGTGCGCGGATTCTTTGAAGTACATCACGCAGCTGGAACTATCCCTGGCGGTATTCACGTTGAACTTACCGGAGACGACGTAGCTGAATGTCTTGGTGGTTCGGAAATGATTGATGAGTCAACTCTGGAAGAACGCTACGAATCACTTTGTGACCCACGTCTAAATCACAGTCAGTCGTTGGAACTTGCATTCTTAGTAGCTGAGTCGCTTACCAAAAAGTAATTAGTACCTAGCAATCAGCGTGATGGTATCGCCAACGCGAACCACTGTTCCACCGGCAGGATTGGTTGACTTCACGTTTTTGATTCCCCACTGACTGTTTGGCAGGTTGGTGTCGACCACTACCTTCAAGCCAAGGTTTTTGAGAATGTCTTGAGCCGCGAGTATTCGTTGACCAACGACATTTGGGAGAGTTACTTTGCTCGTTCCCTTAGAGACAGTCAAATCAACCTTGGAACCCTTTTCGAGGTTCAATTGGTTCGGTGCCAGGTCTATTACGTTGCCTTTAGGTATCGAATCGCTGAAAGCCTCCGTGATCTTTCCAGTTTCTAACCCAACCAGCTGGAGAGCCACTTTGGCGGCGTCTAGGCTTAGCCCGGCCACGGCAGGGATAGATCCAAGCGAAACTTTCAGGTTGATGGTCGATCCTTCGGGGATTGGTAACTCGTCACTTCCAGTGAAGTCAAAAACTTCACCCAGCGGAGCCGAATTGAAGGTTGATGAAACTTTTCCAAGAACAAAGCCAGAGCCAACTAGGGTGGCTGTGGCATCGGCTAAGTTCTTGCCAGTCAATAGGGGAACCTTTATCAACTTGGGGCCGTCAGAAAGGTAAATTGTCATGGTTCCGCCATGGCCGATGTAGCCACCAGCTGGGGGATCAGTTCTAACAATCTTGCCAGCGGGAATTGTTGCTGAGTTTTCCTGTTCAAAGACAATTTTGAGTTGTAATGCAGACAGAGCAGTTTCAGCTTGGGATTGAGTTCTTCCGGCAAGTTCAGGAACCGGAGACATGGCGCCTGGTCCTGCCGAGAAATACCAACCGCCAATTCCTCCGAAGAGCACAACCAGCAGGGTGATTATTGCAAACGGTAATAATTTTCTCTTTTGAGGGATCTTGGCAAAAGGTAGTTCGTCGGTAGTTTCGACCGTTCCACCAAGCACTTCGGTGAGTTGACCGCTTGAGTCAACAGGATTTATCACACGTGTTCGGTTGTCGGCTTCGTCCATTCTCTGGAACGCTTCCATTAGCGCCTTGGCGTCAGTTGGACGATTCGATGGGTCTGGTTCTGTGGCCAACAAAACTATTCGATCGAGCGCGGGGGATATTCGAGGGTTCAAAACGCTAGGTGCAGGCACCCTTGAGTTTGCGTGTTGGTAAGCAATTTGCATGTTTTGCTCACCCTGATAAGGCCTCTGGCCAGTGAGCA